>NZ_CATJGZ010000122.1:0-16758 GCF_949740115.1 Bacteroides sp. 41_26 | reverse complement strand
GTAAACTCATTGCTGGATGAAAAGCTGAAAGCCAAACTTTATTCCAATATACCCAATCCTTTTAAGGAGCAGACTACCATTTCTTTCTTTATCCCCGAAACATCTTCCAGAGCCAGTATTCATATCTATAACCTTCAAGGAAAACAGATAAAACAGCTCAATATTGAGTCACGAGGAAATGGTTCGGTAACTATCAATGGCTATGAGTTGACTCCGGGAATGTATATGTATTCATTGATTGTAGATGGCCAAGATGTTGATACGAAAAAGATGATATTAACCGAATAAATGTGAGGTAATTATGAATAGAATATTACAGTTTACAATTTTTATATTTTGGAGTACTTTGTTGTATTCTCAGAATATAGTGGTTGATGGGGTTACCTTTTCAGCAGATGGAAGGACTCTGATTAAATATCCGAAAGATAAAACAGACGAGGAGTATGTGGTACCCGAAGGTACGGAAATTATAATGTCATATGCAATTGATATGAATGAACATTTACGCAAGATTACTCTACCTTCATCTTTAATGAAAATGAATTCGCAAGCTATAAAATCTTGTTCTTGTTTGGAAATTGTAGTTTTTAACACATATCCTCAGCAAATAGTAAGTCCCATATTTGTTAATAATCCAATTAAAGAGTTTCAGACATCAGAAACGTGTCTAAATTGTATTGCAATTGATGGCGTACTTTTTTCATCTGACAAAAAGGTATTACTCCATTTTCCTACATATAACAGTCTTGAACCTAAAAATAAGTATATAGTTCCCGAGAGTACAGAAATTATTTCTGAATATGCTTTTGAAGGGGCTCATGTGAATGAACTTATACTTCCTTCTACTTTGAAGGAGATTGGAGATTATGCATTTTCCTGGTGTAAAACCATTTCGGTTACTTGGAAGCAGTTCCCTGCCAATAGAGGATTGGGGATATTTGCGGGAACTAAAATTTCTTCATTTAATGTCATGGGAGATGATTGTAATTGTGTTTCTATCGATGGTGCTCTTTATTCAAAAGATAATAAGTGTTTGCTTTTAGTGCCGGCATGTAAAACATATGATAGAATTCCTGAGGGGGTTAGAGAAATTGGTACAAAGGTTATGGGAGGAGCTAACATTGAGAAAATGATACTACCAACCACATTGACTCACATAAACGATTCTGCTTTTTATGATAATATCTCTTATAATTCTTTTTTGGTTGTTACAGGACAATTTCCAATTCTCGGGAAGCATATTTTTTATGATAAAAGTATTTCTATTATTACTGATAACGATAATCCATATTGTCATACATCAGAGGATGGGAGTGTTTATTCAAATGACGGAAAAGTCTTACATTTTGCTCCAAGAGATTTCCGGCATTATTCTTATTGTTGTGTTGAAATAATAGACCGGTATGCATTTCAAGATACTTATTTTCGTTATGGAGATATTTATATTCCCGGTAGTGTACGTTTGATTAGAGAGCATGCTTTTGATGATATTAAACCTAATTTGCCAACACGTTCAGAACATTCGTATTATAATTTTGAATTTACTTGTGATGCATTGACTCCTCCCAAATTGGAAGGTGAAGTGTTTACTGAGGATAATGTTGGCAATAGTACTTTATTTGTTCCAAAAGGATCTGAGGAATTATACAAAGCCACTCCTCAGTGGAATACATTCGGAACTATAAAAACTCCTCGCCCTCCACAGGGAATTTCTGAAGATTCGGTTTCTTCTTTGAAAGTTGATCGTGTGGATGGAACAATTTACATAGAAGCTTTAAAAACATTGGATACGGTAAGATTAATTGATTTAAATGGAAATGTTGTACATGAAAAGAATCAGGTGAATAGTTGTCATACGATTTGTGATATTTCTTCTCTTGATGGATTTTTCGGTTTACTACATGTGATTTTTAAAGACGGAGATAGTGAAGTTGTCAAATTAAACTTTTAATTAATTTAATCGGAAAGAATTATGAATAGAATATTACAATTTTTGATTTTTATGTTTTGGAGTACTTTATTGTATTCCCAAAATATTGTGATTGATGGGGTTACTTTTTCGGTAGATGGAAAGACTTTGATAAAATATCCTACAGATAAGTTTTATAAAGAATATATAATACCTGAAGGTACTGACATTATAGGTAAAAAAGCATTTGCAGGAGCTCAAATAGGGAAAGTGACAATCCCGACTACATTAACTCATATAAATGATTCTGCATTTTATAATGGTCCATCTGATTTTATTCTTATGGGGAAGTTCCCCATTATTGGAAATCGTGTTTGGGCCAATGATAGGCATTTTGAAATTACTGAGAGCAATCCTTATTGTCGAGTATCGGACGATGGTTTTATTTATTCTAAAGATGGAAAAACAGTACATTTAACTTTGGGGGATATGGCAGGGAATATGGGGTATGTTGAAATAATTGACAGGTATACATTTCAGGATTGTTATTTTGCTTATGGAATTATTTATATTCCTGGTAGTGTGCGTTTGATTAGAGAGCATGCCTTTGATGATATTAAACCTGCCTTGCCAACACGTTCAGAGCCTTCGTATTATAATTTTGAATTTACTTGTGATGCACTGACTCCTCCCGAATTGGAAGGTGAAGTGTTTACTGAAAACAATGTTGGTAATAGTACTTTATTGGTTCCAAAAGAGTCTGAGGAATTATATAAAAACACTTCTCAGTGGAATACATTCGGAACTATAAAAGGGTATACTCCTGAACCTCCACAAGGAATTTCTGAAAATTCAGTTTCTTCTTTGAAAGTTAATCGTGTGGATGGAGCAATTTGCATAGAAGCTTTAAAGTCGATGGATACGGTAAGATTAATCAATCTAAATGGGAGTGTTGTATATGAAAAGAATAGGGTTAATAGTAATAACACTACTTGTGATATTTCTTCTCTTGATGGATTTTTCGGTTTACTACAGATTATTTATGAAGATGGGAGTAATTATACGATTAAATTAAATTTTTAAGGATATGACACGTTACTTTTTTATTGTTATATTTATTCTGATTTCTACACAGCTTAAAGCTCAGTTATCAGAAACAATCCGTGTAGAGGAGTCGGATCTTTCGTTTTCGCGTATGGAAGAGTTTGATTGTGTTACGTGGGAAAAGAGCTCTGAATTTACGGAACAGGTAAATGCCCCTAAACTTCCTGTCATTATAGAATCATTCGTTATTCCTTTTGATGCGCAAGTTACCAATATTGATGTGGTTGTGAAAGGGAAAAACTTGTTGAATAGAAGTTTACTGATTATCCCTATTGATCCTCCTATTTCAATAGGAAATGATTTTGCAACATCATCGCTTAAACCGGATGGCGCCATTTATAATTCATCTCTTGCTTACCCTACAGAAAATGTGAAGATCATTTCTGATGTATACGAACATGGGTATCATGTAGTGACAGTTGAGGTTTGTCCTTTCGAATATGTTCCTCTAAATAAGGCATTGTCCTTATTGGATTTGACGTTTACAATAAATTATATGCAATCACGCGGAGTTATTGAATATCCACAATATCAATCTTCTAAATCGGTAAACCGTGCCTACCGTTTTGTTTATTCTAAAGTGAAGAACAAGCAAGATATAAGTCGTTTCTCCAACCAGAGAACCGGAATAATATCCAACGAATCATTGAATATGAATGAAAGGAGTTTAGGTGCTTCTAATACGATAGTAAATATAATTCCTGAGTATTTGATTGTGACTAATAATGAGTTAAAATCCACTTTTCAACGTTTGGCAGATTGGAAAACGAAAAAAGGAGTGCCAACTGTTGTTATGACAATAGAAGAAGTACAGGCACAAAATGAAGGATGTGATCTTGCTGAGAAAATAAGAAACTATCTAAAGAAATGTAGACAGAATTGGGGAAGTGATTTCTTTGTTCTTTTAGGAGGAGATACTAATATTGTTCCAGAGCGAATGGCTAATAATGGACCGGATCGCAAGGACCATTATGATAGTGATAAAAAGATATTCATAAAAGATTCTACTATGCGAGCACAAGATTTATATTTTACAGCATTAGATGGAAATTGGAATATGAATAATAATCATGTTTACAATGAATATTATAAATTATTTAATCCTAATACGAAAGTTGTTACAACAATCAATGTTGATCAAGCTGATTTTGGAAGGGATATATATTTAGGACGTGCTCCTGTAAAAAACATCAGTGAGGCTGAGAACTTCGTGAATAAAGTATTGATATATGAAAAAGCTAATATTAATATTGATTATTCCTATGTTCTCAATACTCTTAACGTAGATGCATTCATTGAAAAAGATGAAAATACGGGATATTTGAGTGATGATGCAAGAAGTTCTATAGACGGTTATTATAGTTCTGAATCTTATTCTCGATTGCATCCTTGGTTTCTTTTTGACCATTACAATTGTACTTGCAATAAACATTCAAAATATGTAACGAAGTCTCGTGGAGAAGAACTGAATAAAAAGAATTTTATGGCTGCGCTTCAAAATGGGGGGAATTCGGGGTTAAATCATTTTCATTTAGTTTATCATATGGATCATTCTTCTCCAAGAGGAATGGGGGCTTCTTCTTTGGATAAAAATGAGGCAATACATAATACGGATGTAGATCAGGTGACAAATGGAAATTATTTACAAATAGTTTTGTCAAGTGGTTGTGAACCGGCTACTTTTAATGAAGATTGTATTGCAGAACATTTCATTAATAATCCCAATGGTGGTGCGGTGGCATATATGGGAAATGCAGATCGAGGGTGGGATTATGAGCATGGTCAACTTAAAAGATTATTAGAGGCTTTATATTCCAATGAGTCAACTTATCATAATTTGGGCTATGTATTTCAAGCGACTATTGGTAGTAGGAATAGTAGTAATTGCCGACTAACCCTTTTGGGAGATCCGGAAATGCCTATATGGACAGCAGTTCCACAAACGTTGAATGTATCTGTCACTCCCAATACGATAACCAATGGTGAGAATACAATTTCTATACAAATCAATAATTTGCCTGCAAATCAGGAAGCACTGGTCTGTTTAATGAAAGAAGGAGAAGGATATTCTACTTTAACTATAAATGACCGGGCGGTACATTCTTTTACTTTTACTCCGTATACATCCGGTGTGGTTGATGTTACGGTTACTACAAACAATTTCCGTCCTTTTGAAACAACGATTCCCGTCAGTGTAAGTCCGAAAGCGGTTCTTCATATTTCAGATTTGGTATTTGATGATGATAAAACGGGAGGTAGTAATGGGAACAATGATAAACAACTGGATGCAGGAGAAACGGTTGAGCTTTCTGTTGCGTTAAAAAATGAAGGAAGTACGGTTTCGGATGTTGTGACAGGAAAATTAACTTGTAATTCTTCGGAAATCAGTATGATTAATGATGTGGTTTCATTTGGTAAAATCAACACAGGAAGTAGCCAGATGTCGGGTACAAAATTTGTATTTGCTATTGATAAGAACTGTAGAGAGCATCTCAAGAGTGCTCAGGACCCGATAGAGTTTACTTTAAAGATACAAAATGGTACGAATTCCGTTAATGAGAAATTCCTGGTGGATGTTTTTGCTCCTGAAATAGAAATTGGTAATCAAAAGATTACTTGGACAAGTAATGGAAATACGACAGTTGAGGCAGGAGAAACAGTGAAGATGAATATTGATTTAATGAATATAGGGAAGGCTGTGGCTACAGGAGTGAAGGCTGTGCTTATCTCAAACAATGCCCAGATATCGTGTTCATCTACACCAATTGTATATCCGGCTATTCCTTTTGCTGAGACTAAGAGTAATACGATTGCTTTCCAATTTCAAACAGCAAGTAATTATACAGAAGGGTTGAACTTAACATTACAGCTTAGTAATGAGTATGGAAAGACCTGGAGTTTTCCGGTGAATCCATTGTTGCGACCTGCTATGATAGATGTATCAACCATTAATACCCTCTCTTATAGTTCTTCGATAAATGTGTATTGGACACCAGTAAGCAATGTGGCCGGTTATAACATATATCGTAGTAACAATGGCGAAAATGGTGTCTATCAGAAATTGAATAGATTCCCTCTAACTGCTGCCTATTACTTGGATGATAATCTTGCTAAACTTGCTACCTGTCATTATAAAATCTCAACAATTTCAACTAACGGGAATGAAAGTAGTTGGAGCCCGGCTTATCGTACATGGACTTCGTATCCGGTGGTAAGTCCGTTTCCACGACGAATTTCTACTGGCACTTATTCATCTGTATCCAGCCCTAATATTGCAGATGTAGATAATGATGGTAAACAAGAAATATTCTGGATTTACGAAGATCGGTATGAAACTCGTACCAGCTATTTGATGGGATTCCGGCCTACGGGTGAGGAATTGTTTGATATTGATGGAAATGTAACTACGGTCAGCGGTTTTGCTAAAACACCAACAATGCTGACAGGTCAAGTGGCTTTTGGAGACTTAGCTGGGAATGGGGAACAAAACATTGTAGTATCTACGTGGGACGATAAGTATGGGGATAAAAACGCTGTTTACTGTTATTCTCCATTTGATAAGGATGGAGATCATAAACCGGATTTGTTATGGGAAAAAAAGATTCCTTATTCAATGTTTCAGAGTCCGGTAATAGCCAATCTGGATGGAAGTTCGGATGGGACAATGGAGGTTATTATTAAGTCGCATCAGACTTCTGATATTTTTATTCTGGATCATAATGGTAATGAATTAAGACGATTGAATCCGAATGTTGCTGATGAAAATGATCATAACTATTCTGCTTTAACTGTTGCTGATCTGGATAACGACGGCCAAATGGAAATCATAGCTTCTTATGATTCTTTGGGTATTTATATCTGGCGGCAGGATGGAACTCCTTTTACAACGAATCCATTTTGGGGAGCAGGTATTCTTAGGTTGGCATCTGCTCCAGTAGTATGTGATTTGAATGAGGATGGAAAAAAAGAAATATTGTTCTCCCAGCGGCAAATGGCCGAAAGTCATATTTTCGCCATTAGCTTGGAAGGTGATAAAACGGTTGCCGGTTGGGATGGTACGCAGACTATTCCGTATACGGTTAATGTTGTTGGGTCTACTCTTGATCATACTCTGTCTGTGGGTGATATTAATAATGATGGTCACCTGGAAGTGGTTATATTAGGTCATGAAATGGTGAAGGCATGGAAGCATACCGGTGATTTTCTTTTTAGTAAACCTATTAATGGATTGTTTCCACAAGAGAATTATGCTGCCAATATAGATGCTCCTGTTTTGGCCGATGTGGATGGAGATGCTATACCGGATGTTGTTTTTTGTTGTAAAAACTTTATTTATGCTTTACATAATGACGGAAGTGATATTGTAGGGTTTCCAATAATATCGGATGAAGGATTTCTGGTGGCCCCTTGTGTGGCAGATATTGATAATGATGGTAAAAATGAGCTAATTGCCGGTAATGAAAAAGATTTGTATGTGTGGAAGACCGAAGGTATTCCTACAGCAATAGAATGGGGCGTTTATCGTGGTAACCCGCAAAATACCGGAGAGTATTTTCCGGCAGTTTGTAAACCGATGTTGATTAATGCCAATGAAACATGGGACGGGGAATCTCCGTGTGGAAATGTGGTATTGCAGTCGGGGCGCTTGGTGGTTCCAGGTGGTAAGACGATGACGCTGAATAATACTTCATCAGTGATAGTTCGTTCGGGGGCTACACTTGAAGTAGATGGAGGCAATATCCTGAATGCACGGCTTATGGTGCAGAAAGGAGGTACAGTGGTTGTCAAAAACAACGGTTTGATTAAGTTACGAAGCGGTGCCGGATTTGAGATGGAGAATGGCGCAGTGCTGGATTTACCTTGTGGGGCGATTGATGTACCTTAAATGATATTTATAGAGTGGACTTAAAAAGATGTCTGAAATATGGATGCTAAAGGAAAACTGGAGGAGGGATACTTAAGTTTCTTTTAATTATTTGTATTAAGACATCTTTTCTTTTTGCTTGAGACATACGTTTTCTTGTATATGAGTTACTTTCTGAATTAATATTTCTGTTTTTAATTCTTGGCCTCTTTTGTGGTTATCTTGATGAAATCCTGTACTTTTGCAAGCGTAACTAATGAGAGAGCCAACTTATGAACCAGATAAATTCAGTATGCGTCTACAGCGCATCAAGTACCAAGATAGATGAGGTTTACTTTAATGCCGCCCGACAGTTGGGGCAATTGCTTGCTAAACGCCGTATCCGGCTCATTAATGGGGCAGGTAGTCTCGGGTTGATGCGTTCGCTGGCAGATGCTGTTCTTGAAAATGGTGGAGAGGTGACCGGAGTGATTCCGAAGTTTATGGTAGAACAGGGATGGCATCACACAGGATTAAGTAAACTGGTAGAAGTGGAAAGTATGCACGAGCGCAAGCAATTGATGGCTGATTTGAGTGATGCTGTTATTGCGTTGCCCGGTGGTTGTGGTACATTGGAGGAGTTACTCGAAATTATTACCTGGAAGCAGTTGGGGCTTTATCTTAATCCGATTGTTATACTAAATACAAATGGTTTCTTTGATCCGTTGCTTGATATGCTTACGCGTGCTATTGATGAAAACTTTATGAGGCGTCAGCACGGAGAGATCTGGCATGTGGCTACTACACCGGAAGAGGCTGTGGAATTGATATATACGGTTCCTGTCTGGGATGCGTCTATTCGAAAGTTTGCTGCGATATGAGTATGTGGTTAATGCTGACATCGGGCTTTGAGGGAATGCCCCTCCCCTACTCTCCTCGCACGGATGATGTAGTAGCATTGATATTGCTGACTTGTTTCTTTTTGTCTTCTTTTGCATTGGCGCGTAGCAAGAAGTTTCTTTCTCAACAGGCGAAGGATTTTGTACTTCATCGGGAACGTACCAGTATCTTTGCCACTTCTACGGCAGCTGATGTGCGGTATCTGTTATTGTTGGTACTGCAGACTTGTATTTTGGGTGGTATTTGTATTTTTAATTATTTCAATGATGTACAGCCGGCTTTGATGGAGGAAGTCTCTCCCCGCCTGCTGCTTGGAGTCTATGTACTTGTTTGTTTGCTTTATCTATTGTCCAAATGGATGCTCTATTCTTTTCTGGGATGGGTGTTTTTTGATAAAAACCGGACAAGTCTTTGGCTGGAATCCTATTCTACATTGATCTATTATCTTGGATTTTTCCTTTTTCCATTCGTATTGTTCCTTGTTTACTTCGATCTGAAAATCATATTTTTAGTATCAATCGGATTGTTTCTGATAATTTTTACTAAAATATTGATGTTCTATAAGTGGTTAAAGCTTTTTTTCGATAATATTAGCGGCATTTTCCTTTTAATTTTGTACTTTTGTGCCCTTGAAATCATACCCTGTTTGCTTTTGTATCAGGGTTTGAGAGAGCTAAACAATATATTGGTAATAAAATTTTAGGACGTTGAAAATTAAGAAAGTACTTGTGTCGCAGCCAAAGCCTGCTTCGGAGAAATCTCCATATTACGACATTGCTGAGAAGTATGGCGTAAAAATAGATTTCCGCCCCTTTATCAAAGTGGAAAGTGTTTCTGCTAAAGAGGTTAGACAACAGAAGGTGTCAATACTTGACCACACAGCTGTCATATTTACTTCGCGTCATGCGATTGATCATTTCTTCCACCTTTGCACGGAGCTTCGTGTGACGATTCCGGAGACGATGAAGTATTTCTGTGTGACGGAGCAAATCGCGCTATACATACAGAAGTATGTGCAATATCGTAAGCGTAAGATCTTTTTCGGAGCTACGGGCAAGATTGAGGATCTTATTCCTTCTATCGTAAAGCATAAGACTGAAAAGTATCTTGTGCCAATGTCTGATGTGCATAATGATGACATTAAGAACCTGCTGGACAAGCATAATGTTCAGCATACGGAAGTCGTAATGTATCGCACTGTCAGCAACGATTTTGGAGAGGGAGAAGAGTTTGACTATGATATGTTGGTATTCTTTAGTCCTGCCGGTGTTTCTTCATTAAAGAAGAATTTCCCGGATTTTGATCAAAAGAATATTAAGATCGGAACATTTGGTTCTACTACAGCGCAAGCTGTTCGTGATGCCGGCCTTCGTTTGGACTTGGAGGCCCCTACTGTGCAGGCTCCTTCTATGACAGCTGCACTGGATATGTTTATTAAGGAAAACAATAAGGGAAAATAAAAGAAAGGAATAAGTTACGGGCTACGAGCTACGGGTGCTGCGTATTGTACGTGTGTTAGTGCTTGTAGCTCGTAATTTTTTTAACTTGTAACCGGAGAAGATGAATACATTGTGCAAGGCCGAAAGGCTCTATAGTAAGATTGTTATTGAGAAGATGTTTGCAGGCGGGGCTTCGCGTTCATTTTCTGTCTTTCCTTTGCGTGCAGTGTATATGTCTGTTGACAGGCAGGAGGTGCCTGCATCTATTCTTATCAGTGTTCCTAAAAAACGGTTTAAGCGTGCTGTGAAACGCAATCGGGTGAAGCGGCAGATACGCGAAGCTTACCGGAAAAATAAGGGTGGATTGTGGCAGGCTTTGGAAGAGAAGGAACAGGGGGTGGCTGTTGCTTTTATCTATCTGTCGAATGAATTGTTCTCCTCTGCTGAAATAGAGAACAAGGTGAAGATTTTGCTTGCCCGCATAGCAGAGAAGCTGGAATGAGACGCTTTTTGTCTTACATATTGTTGCTTCCTATTTACTTTTACCGGGTCTGTATTTCACCTATGACCCCTCCTTCTTGTCGCTTTACTCCTACCTGTTCGCAGTATGCTATTGAGGCGATCAAGAAACACGGACCTTTCAAAGGGCTTTATTTGGCTGTAAGAAGAATTCTGCGTTGCCATCCATGGGGTGGTTCCGGCTATGACCCTGTGCCTTGATTGCTTATGGAACTATTAGATATACATACCCATCACTTGGCGGAAAGTACGTTTTCTGCAATTAAGAATATTCGTTTTCTCAAAGAAGAATTTTCTCCGGAGCCGGGGCGATATTATTCAATAGGCATTCATCCCTGGGATGTAGAACTGGAGGGTGAGATTGATTGGGGTTTGTTTGAGGAGTTAGCTATGCATCCTCAGGTATTGGCTGTTGGTGAGTGCGGTATTGATAAACTGGTACATAAAGCATTGTTACCGGCTCAGGAACGTATCTTCTTGCGGCAGTTGGGTATTGCAGAACGTCTGCTGAAGCCCGTTTTAATTCATAATGTGAAATCTACGGAAGTTATCAGTTTGATGAAAGGTCGTAGTCCTGGCCTTATTCCCTGGATATTACATGGTTTTCGAGGGAAAAAGCCTCTTGCTTTGCAACTTATCCGACATGGATTTTATCTCTCATTCGGTGCCAGATACAACGAAGATACTTTACGTGCTGTACCACTTGGCCGATTGTTTCTGGAAACAGATGATGCAGAGACGGATATTCATGAAATTTATAAGAAAGTAGCTGATACACTGAATATGTCTGTGGGAGAACTCACAGGGCGGGTACAGCGCAACATTAAGAATGTATTTTTTAATGAATAAGAGTTGTTTCTTCGAAGAAAGAGTCGTACTTTTGCCCAGACTAAATATTTAAAAACTAATATCATTCGATGAATTTTGTAGAAGAATTAAGATGGCGTGGCATGTTACAGGATATGATGCCAGGCACAGAAGAATTGTTAGCTAAGGAGCAAGTAACGGCTTATCTCGGAATTGATCCGACTGCTGATTCGCTGCATATTGGTCACTTGTGTGGCGTAATGATGCTCCGCCACCTTCAGCGTTGTGGTCATAAACCATTGGCACTCATCGGTGGTGCAACAGGTATGATTGGCGATCCATCCGGTAAATCGGCAGAGCGTAATCTGTTGAACGAAGAGACGTTGCGTCATAATCAGGCTTGTATAAAGAAGCAGTTGGCTAAGTTTCTGGATTTTGAATCGGATGTTCCGAATCGGGCTGAGCTGGTCAACAATTATGACTGGATGAAAGAATTTACTTTCCTTGATTTTGTTCGTGAGGTGGGCAAACACATCACTGTAAATTATATGATGGCAAAAGACTCGGTGAAGAGACGTCTGAATGGCGAAGCTCGCGATGGTTTGTCATTTACTGAGTTTACTTATCAGCTTCTTCAGGGATATGACTTCCTGCATCTGAATCAGACAAGAGGTTGTAAACTTCAGATGGGTGGTTCGGATCAATGGGGCAATATCACTACTGGTGCTGAGCTGATACGCCGTACGAATGGGGGAGAGGTTTTTGCCTTGACTTGTCCGTTGATTACAAAAGCCGATGGTGGTAAGTTCGGTAAGACGGAATCGGGAAATGTATGGTTGGATGCAAAATATACTTCTCCGTATAAATTCTTCCAATTCTGGTTGAATGTGAGCGATTCGGATGCCGAACGTTACATCAAGATATTTACTGCTTTGTCGAAAGAAGAGATTGATGCGTTGATTGCAGAACATCAGCAGGCTCCGCACTTGCGTGTACTTCAAAAACGCCTGGCAAAAGAAGTGACAATCATGGTTCACTCTGAAGAGGATTATAATGCGGCTGTAGACGCTTCGAACATCTTGTTTGGTAATGCAACCTCTGATGCGCTGAGAAAACTTGATGAAGACACGCTATTGGCGGTTTTTGAGGGTGTTCCTCAGTTTGAAGTATCCCGTGATGCATTGGTGGAAGGTGTAAAGGCAGTTGATTTGTTTGTGGACGATGCTGCTGTATTTGCATCCAAAGGTGAAATGCGTAAGCTGGTGCAGGGTGGGGGAGTTTCTTTGAATAAAGAGAAACTGGCTGCTTTTGACCAGGTTATAACCACTGCAGACCTGCTTGACGAGAAGTATTTACTTGTTCAGCGTGGCAAGAAGAACTACTATCTGATCATTGCTAAATAAAAAAAAGTAGCAAAATATTTGGAGAATTAGACGTATAACACTATCTTTGCACCGCTTTTTAACAGAAAGCACAGTTAGTTTGTCCCATGGTGTAATGGTAGCACAACAGTTTTTGGTTCTGTTTGTCTAAGTTCGAATCTTGGTGGGACAACAAAAATGTCTTCGTGAGACAACAACTTTATTGTAAAAAACACTAAATCCCGCTAAATATGGCTATTTAGCGGGATTTTTCTTTTCATGCTTTTCCCCTTTTTTACCCTGCAATTGAAAAGTTGAGGTTTCAGTTGAGGTTTCACTTCCCTAAGAAAAATGACTCAAATAGGCAATGTTTCGGCAAATAACATTGTATGGAGAATCAATTACAGAAAATTAACATTTTGTTCTGGCTATTTAAGTCCAGAGGGAATGAATTTGGAGCACCGTTAAGGTGTAGGGTGTCTATTTTGAAACAAAGATACGAAATATCTTTGAATTATAATGTGCCGTTTAAATTGTGGATAACCGATGCACAGAGGTGCAAAAATAGCACTGCTTTAGGCAAAGAGATCAATAAGGCTATCGAACAGCTACGTGCCGATATTGAAAAGGCAGTGGAGCAGCTTCGGGAAGAAGATGTTATGGTTACTATTGAGAATCTGAAACTAAAACTGTTTCAGGCTTTAGAGATACAGGGACGGCGTACTGTTCTGTCTATGTTTGAGTATCACAAGGTGATTGAGAAGAATCATATATCGGGAAGTACTATGATTCTGTATAATGTGACCCGTGACCATGTGGCCAAATTTATGCGAATCCGTTACGGTAAAGTGGATGTTGATATTAGAAAGGTCAAAAGGGACTTTGCGACGGAGTTCTTTGCATACTTGCAGGGCTACAAAAGACCGGTGGGAGAGCCCACTTGCCAAAACAATACGGCAGTCAAACACATGCAGCGATTGGGGCATGTGTTCAACATGGCGTTTGAAAACGAATGGATTGACAAAAACCCGTTCGCAAAATTCCGTATGCAGACACGCCCCACTGAACGGGGGTTCCTGAATAAGGAAGAAGTTCAAAGTATCTTATCTGTGCTGAGTCTTAATCCAAGTCAAAAGCTAATCCGGGACATGTTTATCTTCTCTGTTTATACAGGGGTGAGTTTCATTGATATGGGGCATTTGACAACTGATAATATAAATATTGGCATGGATGGTGAACGCTGGTTGGTTTATAAGCGTATTAAAACAGGCATTCGCTGTATGGTTCCTCTGTTGGAGCCGGCAGAGCAGATTTTATCTTTATACAGGGAGGCGGCAAGCTATATTGAAGGAGCTCCACTGCTACCTATTCCTACCAATCAGGTATGCAACCGGACGTTAAAGATTATTGCTGCAAAGGCGGGTGTTCACAAGCGGGTGACTTTCCACCTCGCCCGTCATACCTTCGCCACTACAATAACTTTATCAAATAACATTCCTATTGAAACGGTTGGCGCCATGATGGGGCACGCTGACATATCTACTACGCAGATTTATGCAAAAGTGGTGGGCGAAAAAATATCGAGGGATACGCAGGCATTGAGGGAGATTTATTCTTCTGATAAACAGGAGGCCCGGAAAGTGATTAATCAATAATAAAACATATAGTTATGGGAAAAAAAATGATTCAGAAGTTAGAAACTCCGGTAGAAGATACGGCTATCGGTGGAGGTATGGATAAAAGGGAGTATATGCGTAGTACGGACGTTCAGGAAATGTTGGGAATAAGCGTCTGTACGTTGAAGAATCTGCGACAGGCAAACGCCATTCCCTATTATAAGTTGGGGGGGATTTATTTGTATAAGAGAGAGGAAATTTTGGCTTATATCGAAGCTACAAAGGTAAGGAGAATCTAATATTATATATATGGGAAAAGCAGGATTTAATTACTATATGGCCGAAACCGATCGGTTTCAGGACATTAAAGTGAAGCGTTTAAAGAAACGGTACGGTTGCGAGGGGTACGCACTTTATCAGTATGCTTTAAACGAGATTTACCGGGTGGAAGGTTGTTGGATTGAGTTCAGCGAAGATGAACTTTTCGACGCTTCCGAATACTGGGGGATTGAAGAAGGAAGGGTAAAGGAGATCATTCATTACTGTGCGGAAATCGGTCTGTTTGATACGGAGCTTTGGATAAAGCGGGGTATCTTGACGGCACGCAGCATTCAGAGCCGATACCTCGACATGTGTAAACGCAGCAAGAAGAAAGCGACTATCCCGCTGGGTGTGTTGCTCGTAGAGGCGGAACCTATGCCGGAAGCAGTGCCGGCACCTATGCCGTTGTTTATCGGTCAGCCGGAAACCGGTGCCGGTGTTGTGTCTGTGGCCGAAGCTACGGCGGTATCAGGAATGCCGCCAGTGACGGCGCAGACTGTGGTAAAGAGCATTCCTGAAAGTTCGCGAACTTTCGGGAACACTCCCGAATATTCCGGGAGTGCTCCGGGGAAAATGGATAAAGAAAAAGAAAGCAAAGCAAAATCCCCCTCTATCCCCCGAGGGAACTCCGACGTACCGCCGGAGAAGGAGGAGGAGATCAGACAAGAAGTTCACCAAAGGTTGAAGGCTATGCGTACTGTCGTCGTTACATCTCCGACGCCTGCGATACGGCAGGCGGATGATCCGGGGCGTAACATCGACGGGTTGATGTATCAGTTACAAAGCCTGAACCTGACGCCGGCAGAGCAGGAGGAAGTTTTGCAGCTATCCGCCCACGGGCAAATCGGTAACCCGGTTTGGGGGATATTGAACGAAATCCGGACGAATCGAAAAATCAAAATGCCACGGCTGTTCCTGCTGTCGAGGTTGCGAAAATCGGCAGCGTCGTGAGAGTTGAAAGTTGAGAGCTGAAAGTGGAAAATGAGAAGAAACCAACCTACTACCCCCGCAAAATGCGGGTGGGGTGGTGCGTGGCGCATGAGGTAACCGTCCTGGGCATTACCATCGAACGCTACGGAATGAAGTGCACGACGTACGGGGAAGCCGTGCGCCGGGTAGCAAGTATGAACGTCGGCAACGGCATAACGACACAACGGGAGGAGGAAGAATGCAAGAAAAAGCAAGTACGTTGACCCTGCGCCTCACGGCGGAGGAAGCGGCACAACTGGAAGTGCTGAAAGAACTGACCGGCAAGAAAGCCGGTACGGAAGCGATTAAATACCTGATGCGGGAGTATCCCCGTTTCTGCACCCACTACAAACAGCAGGCGGAGGAATGGCGGGAGAAAGAACGCAAGTACCAGGATGAACACCGGGCGTTGGCAAATATGGCCGCTGCGTTCGGGGAGGTGATGCGGCTGGCAGGTAAAAAGTGAATGTAATCGGGGCATGTTGCCGATGTCGGCAAGGTGATAGCGGTGATGTTCCTGAGCTGAACGATATCGGGTAATGACTGATAGCAAACGTTTCTTCCTGGAGAGCTGGCCGGACTGAAAGGTGATAGCAGATTTGGGCTGTTCCTGGCTGACCGGCTACGGATCAGGAAGTGCATGTGATAGCAGTGCACTGTAAAGGGGCTACCGTTGTGCACGTGCCGCCCGCCTGTTCAAGCTGTAGCACCCCGCAGCGGGGCTACGCCCTAACGCTGCCGGTTGCCACAACTTTGCCAGCCGTGCCGCCCTCGGTCTTTTGCGTATGGTTGCGGCTGTTCCTCCGTCCGTAGGGTTCGGCGGTTGTTGCAGTAGTGCTCTGCAGCGTGCCGCTTGCCGGGCTTACCGTAGCCTTGTGTGTTGACGCCCGTCAAGCCGCCCTCTGCCTGCTTCACCGGGCTACGGTTCGGCGTCGATGGCGGCAAGTATGCCGGGTACAGTTCCGGGGTT
>NZ_CATJGZ010000121.1:0-25218 GCF_949740115.1 Bacteroides sp. 41_26 | reverse complement strand
TCCACCTCTTCCCATTCCGAACAGAGAAGTTAAGCCTGATCACGCCGATGGTACTGCGTAACAGTGGGAGAGTAGGTAGTCGCCGTTTTTTGAATCCCCTTGTATCTTACGACCGATTGAGTGGTTGTGGTGGATGCAGGGGGATTTTTTTTGTTTTACCAGAGAGTTTTAATCTTTATTGGAACGCGTATTAGCGCAGATTTTCGCAAAAATACGAATGTAAATCGCTTTGTGTCATCTGTGTCCCCTGTGAAACTCTGTGCCACTCTGTGGTGAACCAAAGTAAACACCGCCTGGAGAAAACTACCCGTGCGGGAAGCACTATATTCTGTTATCGGCTCCCCACATCAGTTTAGATCGTAAGGTGTCGAAAAAGATATGGTCGTAGCGTTTTACTACTTTGATAGCGTAAGGAGCTTTTCGGATTGTTAGTCGTGTTGTTTCTTTACATGTTTCGCTTCGTCCGTCTATGGCTACGAGGAAATTGTGGCTACGACTTTCTACATCAAGGGTTAACTCCCAATCATCACAAATAACAATTGGACGTACGTTAAGACTGTGTGGAGCTACAGGAGTAATGGCTATTGTTTTGGAATGCGGTACAATGATAGGCCCCCCTACGCTGAGTGAGTAGGCCGTAGAACCTGTAGGTGTTGAAATTATTAATCCATCTGCCTGATACGTAGTGAGGAAAGCTCCGTTTATCGCTGTTCGTATGCTGATCATTGATGAACTATCGCGTTTTAATATTGCAATTTCATTAAGTGCAAATGGAGAACATTGTAGGTGTTTATCATCGCATATCAGTTGAAGTACACTACGTTCTTCTACGCTATACTGCCCTGTGTATATTTCATTAAAGGTTTTTTCTATTTCTGCCGGAGATATATCAGCAAGAAATCCCAAACGTCCGGTATTGATTCCCAAAATCGGAATATTCTTGTCACCAACTCTGCTGGCTGCTTTCAGAAAAGTTCCGTCACCACCAATGCTGATAACCATATCGGCTGAAAAGTTATTGCCATCAAACAATCCGGCAGGATGGATGTTTAATTTCATATCCGATACCAGAAAATGATAGAATTCTCTACACAGGAATATTTCAGCTCCGTGTTCTTCCAGAATACGGAACAATGTTTCTGCGTGTGATGATTTTTTAGCCTGATACGTATTTCCGAAGATAGCAAATTTCATATGTAACATCATTAGTTAGGATGCAAATTTGGCATTTTTTTTCGGGATTGCTGTTATGGTGTTACTAATATTTGTATTTTTGCAGCAAACAATCCATGTAATGATGACTAGATTAAGTGTGAATATAAATAAGGTGGCTACCCTGAGGAATGCTCGTGGTGGAGATGTACCTAATGTGGTAAAGGTAGCACTGGACTGTGAGGCTTTTGGAGCGGACGGAATAACTGTTCATCCCCGACCTGATGAACGACATATCCGTATGGCTGATGTATATGATTTACGTCCGCTATTACGAACAGAGTTTAATATTGAAGGTTATCCTTCTCCTGAGTTCATTGATCTTGTGTTGAAGGTAAAGCCTCATCAGGTAACTTTGGTTCCTGACTCTCCTTCTCAGATTACTTCCAATTCCGGTTGGGATACAAAGGTTAACTTTGATTTTCTGGCAGAGGTGCTTGATGCGTTTAATACTGCCGGGATTCGTACTTCTGTATTTGTATCCGCTGATGCGGAGATGATTGAATATGCAGCCAAGGCTGGTGCTGATAGGGTAGAACTCTATACAGAACCTTATGCTACTGCTTTTTCTAAAGATCCGGAGGCTGCTGTTGCTCCTTTTGTTGAAGCTGCTAAGGTGGCACGTAAACTGGGAATTGGGCTAAATGCCGGACATGATCTTAGTTTGGTGAATTTGAATTTCTTTTATAAAAACATTCCCTGGCTGGACGAAGTTTCTATTGGACATGCATTGATAAGTGATGCGCTCTATCTGGGACTCGAACGTACTATCCAGGAATATAAAAATTGTCTTCGCTAATGAATGCACTTCTGTTATTGGCCCAAGGGGCTGCAAGTATGGCTGATTCTCTGGCAACAGCCAATCCGGTACTTACTCCTGTAGATGCTCCGGCAGAGATGAATATGCTTGATATGGCTGTGAAAGGTGGCTGGATTATGATTGTACTGGCTGTACTTTCAGTAGGATGTTTCTATATCCTGTTTGAACGTATGTATGCTATTCGAAAAGCGAACAAGGAAGATCCGATGTTTATGGATAAAATAAAAGATTATATTCATAGCGGAGAAATTAAGTCAGCCATAAATTATTGCCGTACTGTAAATACTCCTTCTGCCCGTATGATTGAGAAAGGTATAAGTCGTCTGGGTCGGCCGGTAAATGATGTACAGGCAGCTATAGAGAATGTAGGAAATATCGAAGTGGCTAAACTGGAAAAAGGATTACCTGTAATGGCTACAATTGCAGGTGGTGCTCCGATGTTGGGTTTTTTGGGTACGGTAACCGGTATGGTACGTGCTTTCTATAATATGGCTAATGCGGGTAGCGGGAATATTGATATAACATTGCTCTCTGGAGGAATTTATGAAGCAATGATAACTACAGTGGGTGGTTTGATTGTTGGTATTATTGCTATGTTTGCTTACAATTACCTTGTGATGCTGGTAGATCGTGTGGTAAACAAGATGGAATCAAAGACTATGGCTTTCATGGACTTACTCAATGAACCTGCTCAGAAATAATTATTAATATGGCATTAAAACGAAGAGCTAAAATATCTCCTAACTTTAGTATGGCATCCATGACAGATGTTATATTTTTGTTGTTGATCTTTTTTATGATTACTTCTACTGTAGTATCTCCGAACGCTATTAAAGTGTTGCTCCCGCAAGGAAAACAGCAGACTTCAGCGAAGCCTCTGACACGGGTGATTATCGATAAGGATCTGAATTTTTATGCGGCTTTCGGTAGTGAGAAGGAACATTCTTTAACGTTGGACGAACTGACTCCTTTTCTGCAAAGTTGTGCTGAGAGAGAACCGGAAATGTATGTAGCGCTTTATGCAGACGAAACAGTGCCTTACCGTGAGATTGTGAAAGTACTGAATATAGCGAATGAGAATCATTTTAAAATGGTGCTGGCTACACGCCCGCCCGAAACAAATAAATGATGGACGGAAAGAAAAAGGGTGAATACATAGGAATGTTGGGTGCATTGTTGGTGCATGTAGCTATTATTGCTCTTTTGATTCTGGTGAGTTTCACTCTCCCCAATAATCAGGATGAAGGCGGTGTACCCGTAATGATGGGAGATGTAGATGCTTCGTTAGGGAATTATGATCCTTCCACAATGGTAGATGTAGATATTCTTCCTCCGGAGGACGTACCAGAAGTGGTAGAGCCACAGGAAACTGTGGAGCAGGAGATGATAACGCAAACAGAAGAGGAGACGGTTGTCATAAAGCCTAAAGCTGAGCCTAAAAAGGAAAAGCCTGAAGTGGTGAAGAAGCCTGAGAAGACTGCTGCAGAGAAAGCAGCAGAAGCAAAAAAACTTGCTGAAGAAAAAGCGGAACGGGAACGGAAAGCTGCTGCCGAAGCTGCAGCAAAACGGGTATCGGGAGCTTTTGGTAAAGGTGCTCAGATGGATGGAAGTAAAGGGACAGCCAGCAGCGGTACAGGTGTAGAAGGCAGTAAAGATGGTAATTCGCCGTCCGGAGTTAAAACCGGTACAGGTGGTTATGGTACATTTGATCTTGGTGGACGTTCTATAGGAGAGGGAGGTTTACCTCGTCCTGTGTACAATGTTCAGGAAGAAGGTCGTGTAGTAGTTTCTATTACTGTGAATCCGGCAGGACATGTGATTGCTACCAGTATCAATCGTCAGACGAACACAGTAAACACTGCATTACGCAAAGCGGCGGAAGACGCTGCAAGAAGAGCTCGCTTTAATGCTGTGGAGGGTGTGAATAACCAGACAGGTACTATAACGTATTACTTTAATTTGAGATAAATAATTAACCAATTAACGCGCCAGCCAATTGGTGGATAACTGATTGGTGTTGGCATATTATTTAGAGTATGGGAACTGTATATGCTTTTTTCGCAGACGGATTTGAAGAGATTGAAGCCTTCACCGCTATTGACACGCTGAGACGTGCCGGATTGAATGTAGAAATTGTATCTGTGACTCCAGATGAGATCGTTGTTGGTGCACATGATATTTCGGTACTTTGCGATGTTAACTTCGTGAACTGTGACTTTTTTGATGCTGATCTGTTATTGTTACCTGGCGGTATGCCCGGTGCGGCTACTCTTGACAAGCATGAGGGGTTGCGCAAACTGATTCTGAACTTTGCAGAGAAGAACAAACCGATTGCAGCTATTTGTGCAGCACCTATGGTACTTGGTAAACTCGGCCTGTTGAAAGGGCGCAAGGCGACCTGCTATCCTAGCTTTGAGCAATATCTTGACGGAGCTGAATGTGTTAATGAACCGGTTGTAGTAGATGGCAACATTATTACAGGTATGGGACCGGGTGCTGCTATGGACTTTGCATTGGCTATTGTAGAAAAACTCGAAGGTAAAGAGAAAGTAGAAGAGTTGGTAGAGGCAATGTGTGTAAGACGCTGATGCTATGACTCATACTGTCTTGATTGTTGCCGGTGGTAAGGGATTACGTATGGGGAGTGATCTTCCCAAACAATTTCTTCCTATTGGCGGAAAACCTGTGTTAATGCATACCATTGAAGCTTTTCACCGTTTTGACGGAACGATGAAAATCATTCTTGTATTGCCCAAAGAGCAGCAAACTTACTGGCAGGAACTCTGTGCAAAACATTCATTTGTTATTGAACATATTGTTGCTGACGGAGGTGAGACCCGTTTTCATTCTGTGAAGAATGGTCTGGCCTGTGTCAACTCCGGATTGGTGGGAGTACATGATGGAGTACGTCCGTTCGTTTCTCCGGAAGTTATAAAACGTTGCTATGAACTGGCTGCTATAAAAAAAGCAGTAATACCAGTAATTGATGTGGTAGAGACAGTGCGTCATATAACAGAAACAGGTAGTGAGACGGTAAACCGTAATGATTATAAATTAGTTCAGACTCCGCAGGTATTTGATGCAGAACTTTTGAAACAAGCTTATGCACAGGAGTATACTCCTTTTTTTACCGATGATGCTTCCGTTGTGGAAGCAATGGGAGTTCCTGTTTGTCTGGCAGAAGGGAATCGGGAAAATATAAAAATTACCACTCCCTTTGATTTGAAAATAAGTAGTGCTCTGGTGAATGTTTGATTTAGCTACACGTGACATAAAATATATATCCGGCGTAGGGCCACAGAAGGCGGGTGTACTCAACAAAGAGTTGGAGATATATTCCGTGCACGATCTTATTTACTATTTTCCTTATAAATATGTTGACCGTAGTCGTATCTATTATATTCATGAGATAGATGGAAATATGCCCTATATTCAATTGAAAGGGCAGATACTGGGCTTTGAAACCTTTGGTGAAGGGCGTCAGCGCAGATTAGTGGCGCATTTCTCTGATGGAACAGGGGTAGTAGATCTGGTGTGGTTTCAAGGAATCAAATTTATTATAGGTAAATATAAAGTTCACGAAGAATATATTGTATTTGGCAAGCCGACAGTTTTTGGCGGGCGCATCAATGTAGCGCATCCCGATATGGATAAGCCATCCGAATTAAAGCTTACTGCTACCGGATTGCAGCCTTATTATAATACAACGGAGAAGATGAAGCGTAGCTTCCTCAATTCTCATGCAATAGCCAAGATGATGGCGGTTGTGCTTCAGCAAATACAGGAGCCGCTTCCTGAAACTTTATCTCCTAAAATACTTACTGATCATCATTTGATGCCGTTGACAGAGGCTTTGCGTAATATTCATTTTCCTGTCAATCCGGAACTTCTGCGTAAGGCACAGTATCGTTTGAAGTTTGAAGAGCTTTTTTATGTACAACTCAATATTCTACGTTATGCCAAAGATCGCCAGCGGAGATACCGGGGATATGTTTTTGAAGTTGTCGGCGAAGTATTCAATACGTTTTATTCCCGTAACCTTCCTTTTGAACTTACCGGCGCACAGAAACGTGTGTTGAAAGAAATTCGTCAGGATGTTGGGTCCGGGCGGCAAATGAATCGTCTGCTACAGGGTGATGTGGGAAGTGGAAAGACACTGGTGGCGTTGATGAGTATGTTGATGGCGCTTGATAATGGTTATCAGGCATGTATGATGGCTCCTACGGAAATACTTGCCAATCAGCATTATGAGACGATAAAGGAGCTCCTTTTTGGTATGGATATTCGTGTGGAGTTACTGACTGGCTCGGTGAAAGGTAAAAAGCGGGAGGCTATTCTTTCCGGTTTGCTCACAGGAGACGTTAATATACTGATCGGTACTCACGCCGTTATTGAGGATACTGTCAATTTCTCATCTCTTGGTTTTGTGGTTATCGATGAGCAACATCGTTTCGGTGTAGCACAACGTGCCCGTTTGTGGAGTAAAAATGTACAGCCTCCTCATGTACTTGTGATGACGGCTACCCCGATTCCCCGTACGTTGGCAATGACCTTGTATGGAGATCTTGATGTTTCCATTATTGATGAACTGCCTCCTGGCAGGAAGCCTATTTCTACTGTTCATCAGTTTGATAACAGACGGGAAAGCCTTTATCGGTCTGTTCATAAACAGATTGCCGAAGGACGTCAGATTTATATTGTTTATCCACTTATAAAAGAGAGTGAAAAGATTGATTTGAAGAATCTGGAAGAAGGTTATCTGCAGATTTGTGAAGAGTTTCCTGAATGTAAAGTCTGTAAAGTTCACGGGAAAATGAAACCTGTCGAGAAGGACGGACAGATGCAGCTTTTTGTGTCGGGAGAAGCACAGATAATGGTGGCCACTACTGTTATTGAAGTGGGAGTAAATGTACCCAATGCTTCTGTTATGATTATTGAGAATGCTGAGCGTTTCGGATTATCACAACTCCATCAGCTTCGTGGTCGTGTGGGGCGTGGGGCCGAACAGTCTTATTGTATTCTGGTGACAAATTATAAACTTACTGAAGAAACCCGCAAACGACTTGAAATCATGGTACGTACTAATGACGGTTTTGAAATAGCGGAGGCTGATTTGAAATTGCGTGGTCCGGGAGATTTGGAGGGTACCCAGCAAAGTGGTATTGCTTTTGATTTGAAGATAGCCGATATTGCCCGGGATGGTCAGCTGCTACAGTATGTCCGTAATGTTGCACAAGAAATTGTTGATACTGATCCGGAAGCTCGTAATCCGGAAAATGAGGTATTGTGGCAACAGCTTAAAGCACTTCGTAAGACGAACGTTAACTGGGCTTCTATAAGTTGAAAAAACGGTTAAACATACAGCTTATTTGCAAAATATGCTGCAAAACATATTTCTTATTATATCTCCTATTTATAGGACTTTAGAACCTATTTTCCTTACTATTTGCTTTTCTGACTATGAAAAAAAAGTTAAGGAAGCACCTTGTTTTTCGTCGGGAAATACTATCTTTGGAAGAATTTTATAATAAATGTGCCATTTAACACTTTGAAAGAAGTCATCTTATGATTGAAAAAACGTTAGTTATCTTGAAACCATGTACCGTTCAGCGGGCGTTAATCGGTGAAATACTTCATCGTTTTGAACGTAAAGGTTTACGTTTGGCTGGTATGAAGATGATGAAGTTGACAGACGAAGTATTAAGTGAACATTATGCCCACCTGAGTGCAAAGCCTTTCTTTCAGCGTGTGAAAGATTCTATGATGACAGCTCCTGTTGTCGTTTGTTGCTTCGAGGGGGTGGACGCAATTCAAACTGTCCGTACGTTGGCTGGTCCTACTAACGGGCGTCTGGCAGCACCGGGAACTATTCGTGGAGATTACAGTATGAGCTTTCAAGAAAATATAGTTCATGCTTCTGATTCACCTGAGACCGCGGCAGCCGAATTAACCAGATTCTTTAAACCAGAAGAGATATTCGATTACAAACAGGTGACGTTTGACTATCTGTATGCAAATGACGAATATTAATTGAATTGACGAAAACGAATGAATTTCAATTGTATTAAAACCGTAATGATTGCCGCAGTGGCTATGGTCAGCCTGAACTCTTTTTCTCAGGACTTGATCGCCCGACAGGCCCCAATTGACAAGAAATTAAAAACAGTAGATTCTTTGGCACTGCAAAAGCAGATTCGTGCCGAACAAGCTGAATATCCTGCATTAAGTCTTTATCCGAACTGGAGTAATCAGTATGTACATGCTTACGGAAAGGATGTTATCATTCCCGAAACTTACACCATTGACCTGACTGGTTTCCATATGCCTACTCCAAGTACACGTATTACTTCACCTTTCGGTCCTCGTTGGAGAAGAATGCATAATGGACTTGACCTTAAAGTGAATATTGGTGATACAATCGTAGCTGCTTTTGACGGAAAAGTACGTATTGTTAAATACGAACGTCGTGGATATGGTAAATATGTAGTTATTCGTCATGATAATGGGTTAGAGACTGTGTATGGACATTTGTCCAAGCAATTGGTTGAAGAGAATCAATTGGTAAAAGCCGGCGAGGTGATTGGGCTGGGTGGTAATACCGGACGTTCTACCGGTTCACATCTTCATTTTGAAACCCGTTTCCTGGGTATTGCTATTAATCCGATTTATATGTTTGACTTCCCGAAACAGGATATCGTAGCAGATACATATACATTCAGAAGGTCTAAAGGTGGTGCAAGTAGCAAAACTGGTGCTCATGATGCTCAGCTGGCAAGTGACGGAGCCATCAGATATCATAAGGTAAAGAGTGGAGATACTTTGTCTCGTATTGCAAAATTGCGTGGCGTTTCTATTAGTACACTTTGTAAGTTAAATCGTATTACTACTAAGACGATTCTGCGTCCAGGACAAGTTTTACGCTGTTCATAAGAGAAATAGATTTATTTATAGTGCAAGTAGCCGGACAATGTATGATTGCCCGGCTATTTTTTTCTTTTTTCTTCGATTATTGTTACCTTTGCGCTCTATTTGTAAGGAAATGAAAGATACCAAGCAACAATTTGAGCATGTCACCGCTTTGTGCCGTGACCTATTTTCCAAGAAGCTGCACGATTACGGTCCTGCGTGGCGCATTCTACGTCCGGCTTCTGTTACTGACCAGATTTTCATTAAGGCCAACCGGATTCGTAGTATTGAAACAAAAGGCGTGTCGTTAATTGACGAAGGCATTCGTTCAGAGTTCATTGCGATTGTCAATTATGGTATTATCGGATTGATACAGCTAGAACTTGGTTATGCCGATTCTGCTGATATCAGTAATGAGGAAGCAATGCTTCTTTATGATAAATATGCAAAGGAAGCTTTGGAACTAATGCTTGCTAAAAATCATGATTACGATGAAGCGTGGCGAAGTATGCGTGTCAGCTCCTATACCGATTTGATTCTAATGAAGATTTACCGTACCAAGCAGATTGAGAGTTTGTCAGGTAACACATTGGTGTCTGAGGGGATTGATGCAAACTATATGGATATGATTAATTATTCCGTTTTTGGTTTAATTAAAATAGAATTTGAAGACTAAGAATTTACATATCATTCAAAAGGCGTGGACGAATGCCTGTCGCTTCTTGTTGGCAGCAGCGTTTATATTCTCCGGATTTGTGAAAGCTGTTGATCCGCTGGGATCACAGTATAAGATACAAGACTATCTGGAAGCTTTTGGCATGATATCGTGGTTTCCTTCTTTCTTCCCTTTGTTGGCAGCAGTTATCTTGTCAGCTGTAGAGTTTTCGGTAGGGGTTTGCATGTTTTTTGGTATACGGAAAACAACGACCACAATTCTTGCTTTGCTCATCATGCTGTTCATGACTCCGCTGACTCTTTATCTGGCATTGAAAAATCCGGTTTCGGACTGTGGCTGTTTTGGTGATGCATGGGTATTGACTAACTGGGAAACTTTCGGCAAGAATATTGTGTTGCTGATTGCAGCTTATTCTACATTCCGGTGGAAGAAACAGATTATACGTTTCATTTCGGCAAAGACAGAGTGGCTGGGGTCGCTGTATACTGTATTATTTGTGTTTGCTCTTTCATTTTATTGTCTCGCACATTTGCCTATTCTGGACTTTCGTCCCTATAGGATAGGAAATAATATTCCTGCAGGGATGGAAATACCGGACGGAGCAAAGCCAAATGTTTATGAAACTACTTTTGTTCTGGAAAAGAATGGTGAGAAGAAGGAGTTTGCACTTGAGAATTACCCGGATAGTACCTGGACGTTTGTAGATACACGTACGGTTCTGAAAGAGAAGGGATATGAACCATCTATTCACGATTTCTCATTATTGGAACAGAGTACGGGTGAGGATATCACTGATAAGGTGCTGACTGATATCGGTTATACTTTTTTGTTGGTGGCGCACCGGATAGAAGAGGCGGATGATAGTAATATAGACCTTATTAATGAGATATATGATTATTCGGTTGAAAATGGTTACGGCTTTTATTGCCTGACTTCTTCACCGGAAGAAGAGATAGAACTTTGGCGTGATAAGACCGGTGCAGAGTATCCGTTCTGCCTGGTGGATGATATCACCCTGAAAACAATCATTCGTTCCAATCCGGGGTTGGTACTGATAAAGAATGGTACAATTCTGAATAAGTGGAATGATGCCGATTTACCGGATGAATATGCGTTGACCGATAAGTTGGAAAAACTGGAAGTGGGTAAGCTGAAGAAGGTAAGTGATGTGCATACTATCGGATATGTATTTCTGTGGTTTGCTATACCATTGCTACTTGTGTTAGGACTGGATATTCTGGTTGTAAAACGTAGAGAAAAGAAAGGAGAAGCGCTGAGAAAAAGAAATGCCGAATTGTTAAAGGTGCTTCCCGCACGGGGAGGTTCGACAGGCGATGATGGTGCTGATCATGCTGAGGAGAATAATTTGATAAATCAGAATCTGGTTGATAAAACTGATGAAACGGGGTATTCAGATAAACCGGGTCACTCTGGCTAACTTCAATCGTCTAATTGTAAATTGTTTAATCGTAAATATATTAACCCTTTTAATAAAAAAACAAAATGAGAAAGAACATTGTTGCAGGAAACTGGAAAATGAACAAAACCCTCCAGGAGGGTATTGCTCTTGCAAAAGAATTGAATGAAGCATTAACAGTTGATAAACCTAATTGTGATGTAGTAATTTGCACTCCGTTTATTCACCTTGCTTCTGTTACTCCTATTGTAGATGCTGCTATTATCGGTGTAGGTGCAGAAAACTGTGCAGACAAGGTTGAAGGTGCTTATACAGGTGAAGTTTCAGCTGCTATGGTTGCTTCTACAGGTGCAAAGTATGTAATCTTAGGTCACTCAGAACGCCGTGCTTACTATGGTGAAACTGTTGAAATCTTGAAAGAGAAAGTGAAATTGGCTTTGGCTAACGGTCTGACTCCGATCTTCTGTATTGGTGAAGTGTTGGAAGAACGTGAGGCGGACAAACAAAATGAAGTAGTTGCTGCTCAGTTGGCTTCTGTATTTGATCTGTCTGCAGAAGATTTTGCTAAGATCGTCCTGGCGTATGAGCCGGTTTGGGCTATCGGTACAGGTAAAACTGCTACTCCTGCTCAGGCACAGGAAATTCATGCATTTATCCGTTCGGTTGTTGCTGAGAAATATGGTAAAGAGATCGCTGATAATACTTCCATTCTGTACGGTGGTAGTTGTAAGCCTTCTAATGCTAAAGAATTATTCTCTAATCCGGATGTTGACGGTGGATTGATCGGTGGTGCTGCTTTGAAAGTTGCTGACTTCAAGGGTATCATTGACGCATTCAAATAAGAATAAAGAGCTATGGGGAGGGGTGTAGAGTTATAAGGTTATAAAGTTATAGAGTGGTGTATGCTTCGGACTTTAAGTTGATAATGACTTATTATGGTTTTCTATAACTTAATAATCTTACCACTCTATACCCCCTTATAATTCCTGTAACTTCTATAGCTTTATAACCCTATAACTCTATGGCTTTATAACTCATAACTTCCTTTATTACTTGCTTTTATGAGAAAACTTGGTTTACTTTTGTTGTTGTTTGCTTTTGCCGGTGCAATGCAAGCCCAGAATATAGTGAAGAGCCTGGAGCGAAATGTTCCCGGACAGGGTAAGGTGACTATCCACCAGGATCCTCGTATTGAGGCATTGCTGGGGATGGAGCATACTGCTACCGGAGAGCAGAAAGTAATTAAAACTTCTGGTTTTCGTGTGCAGACGTATGCCGGTAATAATACCCGTCAGGCAAAGACGGAGGCCCATAATGTGGCAGCGAAGATAAAAGAGTTCTTTCCGGAATTGCCTGTTTATACCCCTTTTAATCCTCCCCGCTGGCTATGCCGTGTCGGAGATTTCCGTAGTATTGAAGAAGCAGACGCCATGATGCGTAAATTGAAAGCAACCGGCGTATTCAAGGAAGTTTCTATTGTTAAAGATCAAATAAATATCCCTTTATAATTTCATTATGTTAGGAAAAGAAGAAATTGTCTCTCCGGCTTTGGAGGATCTGAAAAGTCACTATCGCAGTATTATTACTTTATTGGGTGAAGATGCCGAAAGGGAGGGGCTTTTGAAAACTCCCGAGCGTGTAGCCAAAGCCATGCTCAGTTTAACTAAAGGGTATCATCTGGATCCTCATGAAGTTCTTCGTTCTGCTAAGTTCAAGGAAGAATATAGTCAGATGGTGATAGTGAAAGACATTGATTTCTTTTCTCTCTGCGAGCACCATATGCTTCCGTTTTATGGAAAGGCACATGTGGCTTATATCCCTAATGGCTACATCACGGGGTTGAGTAAGATTGCCCGTGTAGTCGATATCTTCTCTCATCGCCTGCAGGTGCAGGAGCGTATGACATTGCAAATTAAAGAATGTATCCAGGAAACTCTCAACCCATTGGGAGTGATGGTTGTGGTAGAAGCCCAACATATGTGTATGCAAATGCGTGGTGTAGAGAAACAAAATTCAATAACAACTACATCTGATTTTACCGGAGCTTTTAATCAGGCTAAAACCCGGGAAGAATTTATGAATCTGATAAACAGGTAAGCAGTGATTAGCGGGGTAGTGATTAGTGATTAGTGGCTGCGCTATTATACCGCATGGTACTAATCACTAATCACTAATCACTAATCACTAATCATTACTGCACTAATCCCTATCTTAGCACCACTCTATCTCCAAGTCTTTTTGCCATCAGACTTTGAATTTCTTTCATTTCTTTGTAGCGTTGCATAAGGGCGGCGCATTTCTCATCATCGTCTTCATTGGCAGGATCTTGCAGGGCATACATGATGTGTTTTAACTCTGCTGCTACAATTGCATTCTTAAAGTTTATCATCAATGTAGGAACCAGTTCAAAGAGGCGTTCCTCGTCTGTAACTATTTTCTGTGTTTTGGAGTGAAATTTACTCAGTTGATACCGGTCACTTGCCAGTTCGGTAGCAATGGAACTGATTTCCGGATCGGAGTGGGCTATAAAATAGCGTTCGGCTATAAATCCGGGATTATGGATATGGGATGCTGCCTCTGTCAAGATACGGCGATGTAAAGGATTATGAAATGCGAGTTCATCTTCTTTTAAGTCATGAACGATGTATTCAATCACACTGACCGGAGTTTCCTGTCCCTCTTCATCCTCCATGTTGCACATTATCTTTTCCCCATAGCGCACTATTGCCTGAAGAATCAATCGTTCGTACCGATAAAACTCCTGGCCTTCTTTTCCTTCCTGGGGGATGTAAGACTGATAAGAATCTTCCAGTTCGTCAGGTGGGAAGGGAGGAGGGAAATCTCCATTTTGCATTTCTGCCGGAGCGCCGGATGAATTGTTAGTGTTGAGTATCGGTTTATTCTCTTTCTCGGCTTGTATTTCTCTTCGTTTGGCAACTTCCGAAACGAGTAGTTTATCTTCTACCCGCAACAATTGTCCGCACTCTTTGATATACACATCACGCACAATTGCTTCCGGAATCACTGAGATACTTTGTACGATGTTATTGATGAGTTCTGCCCGTTTGATCGGATCTTTACCGGCATCTTCCAGCAATAGATTGGTCTTGAAACGGATGAAGTCGGTTTCATGTTCCTTGATGAACGCCTGAAATTCTGTAGCATTGTGTTTCCGCGCAAAGGAGTCAGGGTCGTCACCATCGGGTAGAAGGCAGACCTTAATATTCATTCCTTCTTCCAGCAACATATCAATACCACGGATGGAAGCCTTGATGCCAGCCATGTCACCATCGTAAAGTACGGTGATGTTGTTGGTAAAGCGATGGATCAGACGGATTTGCCCGGGAGTCAATGAAGTTCCTGATGAAGCAACAACATTTTCCACTCCTGACTGGTGCATGGAGATAACGTCTGTATATCCCTCTACAAGAAAACAGCGGTCTTGTTTTACAATGGCTTGTTTTGCAAAATAGATACCGTAGAGTTCATTACTTTTATGATAGATTTCGGACTCCGGAGAGTTGACATACTTGGCGAGCTTTTTGTTCTCTGTACTGAGTACGCGCCCTCCAAAAGCTACGACTTTTCCCGAAAGTGTATGTACGGGAAACATTACACGCCCCCAGAAGCGGTCGCGCAGACGCCCGTCATCTGTTTCGTAACAAAGCCCGGTCTTGACAAGGTATTCCTTTTTAAATCCTTTGCGTATAGCCTCCTGTACCAATGCATCATGACTCTCGGTACTGAAACCAAGCTGAAATTTTTCAATGATATCATCCCGGAATCCACGCTGGCGGAAGTAAGCCATACCAATGCTTCTCCCATCTACATGGTTCTTCAATATATTCTGGAAATAGTCGCGGGCGAAGTTATTAACGATAAACATACTTTCACGTGTACTTTGCGCCTGCTTCTCTTCATTGGTCAGTTCCCGTTCTTTTATTTCGATGTTATACTTCTTAGCCAGGTATTTTAGTGCTTCGTAGTACGACATTTGTTCGTGTTCCATGACGAAATGCACTGAATTACCACCTTTTCCGCAGCTAAAGCATTTGCACAGTCCTTTTGAGGGTGAAACGCTGAAAGAGGGGGTTTTTTCATTATGGAACGGGCACAAGCCTACATAGTTCACACCCCGTTTACGTAGTGTGACGAATTCGGATACTACATCAACAATTTGTGCAGCATCGAGTATACGGTCTATGGTTGCCTGATCTATCATGGATTCTCCTTTGTTTTTTAGCGGATACAAAGTTACTATAAAATTAGCCCTTATCAAAAACTTATTTGATAAGGGCTGATTAATTTTTCTCTAAGATCTCTTTTACAGGTTTATTTGATCTTTTCCCGTATTTTAGTCAGATACTTTTTCATGCCTTCGGCATCTTTATTTTCTATTATCTCCAGAAGATTTTTCAGTTCTGTCCGTATATTGGCTACTTGTGCCGGAGTACGGGGATTGAAAAGAATCTCTTGCAATAGGTAATCGTCTTCACTCAAAAGTCCTTTGGCAATAGCCATATGTTTCTTGAAAGTGGTTCCCGGAGCTTCCTGATGCTTCATAACGGCAGCAAACACAAATGTTGAAACAAATGGTATGGAAAGTGAATAAGCCACTGTCTCATCGTGTTCGTCGAATGTATATTCAAAAATATTCAGTCGAAGACTGTTGTACAGATCCTTGAAGAATACTTTTCCCAAATGGTCGCTTTCGCTGATGATAATAGCACTTTCGCTACTCAGATTGCTGAGGCTGGCGAAGGTAGGACCAAACATCGGGTGGGTAGATACATAGCGGAAACCGCTCTCTTCATAGAATTTTTTCAGTCCGGTTTTTACGGAAGCGATATCACTAAGTATACAGTCTTTAGGTAGTGCAGGCAGGATTTTACGAAAAGCATCCAGCGTATACTTCACTGTTGCTGCGTTGATAACCAGTTCCGGTTCAAAGTCTTTAATCTCTTCCAGAGTAGTGAAACGATAGGTGTTATAAACAAAACGCAACTGATGTGGGTTGACGTCAAACACGGCCGTCTCGTGCTGAAAACTCAGTATATCGGTGAAAAAAGAGCCCATCTTGCCGGCTCCGAGAATTAAAATTCGCATGTGATTAGTGATTAGCGATTAGTGATTAGTGATTAGTAAGGGGGGAGTAGTGATTAATTATTAGCTGCTAATCATTAATCACTATCCCGCTAATCACTCACTAATCATTTATTAATAATTTCCATTTGTTGACGAACCGATTCTTCGTGTATCGCTTCGAATATTCTTTTCATGAATTCCCCGTCCATACCGCATTGTTCACCTTGTGCACCGCGTTTCTCAAGAATTTCATTGTAACGTCCTCTTTGAAGTATCGTGATATCGTGCTCTTTTTTGTATGTGCCAATTTCGCGGGCTACGCGCATACGTTTTGCCAGTTCCTGAATGATGTTATCGTCACATTCGTCAATCTGTTTACGAAGCTGGCTCAGGTTTTCTGTAGTCTGAGTCTCTTTACGGATTACGAGCAAATTCAGGATATAATCCAATACGTCTGGTGTAACTTGTTGTGAAGCATCACTCCAGGCACAATCCGGATTGCAGTGGCTTTCTACAATTAGTCCGTCGAAGTTGAGGTCCATTGCTTGTTGGCAGAGCGGAGCTATCAGTTCGCGTTTACCTCCAATGTGACTTGGGTCGCAGAAGATAGGCAATTCCGGTAGACGGCGGCGCAGCTCAATGGGGATATGCCATTGCGGCAAGTTGCGGTAGAGTTTTTTGTCATAGCTGCTGAAGCCACGGTGAATAGCACCCAGGCGTTTCAGACCTGCATTATTGATACGTTCCAAAGCACCAATCCAGAGTTCAAGATCAGGATTCACCGGATTCTTTATCAATACAGGTATATCCACACCTTTCAGTGCATCGGCTATTTCCTGTACGGCAAACGGGTTGGCAGTAGTACGGGCACCTATCCACAATATGTCAATACCTGCTTTCAGACATTCGTATACATGTTTGGCTGTAGCTACTTCGGTAGATACATACATGCCTGTTTCTTTTTTTACTTCTTTCAACCATGCCAATCCGTCAACGCCTACACCTTCGAAACCACCCGGTTTGGTACGGGGTTTCCAGATTCCGGCACGAAATATTTTCATTCCTTTGGCTGCCAATTCTTTGGCGGTAGTCATTACTTGTTCTTCTGTCTCTGCACTACATGGGCCGGCAATGACGACGGGTCTTTTTGCTTCGACACCCGGCAGTAAAATTGATTCGAGTTCCATAATTGAATAATGTGCCAATATGCCAATGTACTGATGTGCCAATTGGCTGGCGCTTTAATTGGGTTATTATTTATTTTTCTATTATTCTCTATTATAATTGCCTTATTGGCATATCATTTTAATTCGTTCCAGCGCTTCTGCCAGTTTTGCATCTTTGCAGCAAAGAGAGATACGAATGTATCTTGCTCCGTTACTTCCGAAGATGAATCCCGGAGTGATAAATACACGCGCCTCGTGAAGTATTTTTTCTGTCAGCTCTTCCACATCGGCATATGTATCGGGTATTTTTCCCCAGAGGAACATGCCCACTTGTTGGTCGTCATAAGTACATCCCAGTGTTTGCATGATTTTTCCTGCCAGGTGGCGGCGGTTACGATAGTTGTGGTTGTTCCCTTCGTACCATTCGGTATCGGCTTCCAGGGCTTTGGCAGCAGCCAGTTGCATGGCACGGAACATTCCGCTGTCTATATTGCTCTTCACTTTCAGTATCCACTGTACAAATTGTGCATTAGATGCCAGCATACCGATACGCCAGCCCGGCATATTGTGGCTCTTACTCATGGAGTTGAATTCGATGCAACAATCTTTAGCTCCCGGTACGCTGAGAATACTCAAAGGACGGTCGTTCAGAATGAAGCTGTAAGGGTTGTCGTTTACTATAACAATGCTTTTACGGCGGGCGAAATCGACCAAACGTTCATACAGTTCCATTGTAGCATTGGCTCCTGTCGGCATGTTAGGATAGTTGGTCCACATCAGTTTTACGCGACTCAGATCCATCTTTTCCAGTTCGTCGAAGTCGGGCATCCAGCCAGCATCTTCTTTCAGATTGTAATTTATGACTTCTGCACCCAGGATTTTGCTGAGTGAAGTATAGGTAGGATATCCCGGATTGGGCACCAACACCTGTTCACCCGGATTAACGAAAGCCAGGGTTACGTGCAGGATACCCTCTTTTGAACCTATCAGTGGCTGTATTTCCGTAGCGGGATCGAGTTCAACGTTGTACCATTTTTTATACCAGCCGGCAAAACCTTTACGCAATTCCGGGATGCCTACGTAAGGTTGGTAACCGTGTCCGTTCGGGTTTTGTGCTTCGTTGCACAGTGTTTGGATAGTCTCTTCAGAGGGAGGCATATCAGGACTTCCGATTCCCAGGCTGATTATATCTTTGCCTTCTGCATTCATCTGCGCTACTTCCTTCAGTTTTTTAGAGAAGTAGTATTCGCTTACGCTGGCCAGCCGATTGGCGGGAGCAATGTTATATGTTTGATTTACCTTCTGCATATTCGCCTAATATTTTAAGTTCTTTGGTTAGTGGAGTGATCGCGGTGATTGATTGTTTATATCTCAGATAGTCATTGAACGATACATCTACGTAAAACTGATATTCCCATTCTCTTCCGATGATAGGGAGTGATTGTATTTTAGTCAGGTTGATGTTGTAGAATGACAGGATAGAGAGCACTTGTGACAGACTGCCTTCTGTGTGTGGCAAAGTGAATACCATGCTTGCCTTATTAATAATTACTGAGTGGTAACGGCTGAGTTCGTCTACTTGCCAGGGATCGGCTACTATAAGGAAGCGGGTGAAGTTGTGTTTGTTTGTCTCGATGCTTTCCTGTAGAATTTTCATTCCATAACGTTCGGCGGCTACTTTGGAGCAGATGGCAGCATGTCCTTTCAGGTCTCCCTCTTTTATCATTTCGGCGCTACGGGCAGTATCTTCGCCTTCTACCACTTTGATGTTGGGGTGTTGTTGCAGGAATTCGCGGCACTGCATGAGTGCGATAGGGTGGGAGTTGACCTCTGTGATGTCACTCCAATCTTCCTCGGGCAGGCAGACGAAGCAATGTGAAATACGCAGTTTATGTTCGCCGATAATCTGTGTACCACTTTGACGCAATAATTCATTGTTGTGTAGCAGGCTTCCTGCTATGGTATTTTCAATAGCTAACATACCGATTACCTGGCTGTCTTTGCGGATGGCCTTAAACACGTCTTCAAAAGTAGTGCAGCAGATTAACTCTATATCTTCTCCTTCGAAGTACTTGTGAGCGGCGATATCGTGATACGAGCCGAGTGTTCCTTGAATTGCTATCTTTTTCATTCCTTCTTAATGTGTATTATATAAAAAAATCCCGCATCCATAATGGAGCGGGATTCATATTATTGATTCTTTCCTTTCAGTCCTTAAGCATCACTGTCACTTGATACATACAAACTCCCGCTCTACTTTCTGGCTAAAGTAAAAGTAAAAAAAGAAGTAATATGTAAAGTTAAATACGTTCATACTAACAGTTGCTTTTGTTTTAATTCGGGGACAAATGTAATACTTTTCTTTTAAATGCAAGCAAAAAGTGACTTTTTTTTGCATTGTACAGGATAATATTAAGAGTTTGCCATGATTCGCTGTGTTTTGGTTAGTGTTAATCCGATGTTTCACCACAGAGGACACAGAGTTTTAAATCTTTATTGAAACGCAGAATTCTAAGACCTGCGCAAATATTTGTGCAGGTCTTAGAATTCTGCGTTTCATCAGATAAATAAAGCTCTGTGTCCTCTGCGTCCTCTGTGGTGAATTGATTCATTTCCGGTCAGGAAAGCACACTATAATCCCAATACATTGGTTGATGGGGCTGGCTGGTTATTAAACTGTCCGTTCAGATTTTCTCCCTCTTTGGGATTGATTTCAAGTGCTTTCTTCATATCTTCTATTGAACCATTTTTGTCGCCATTCAGCAATTTGGCACGGCCGCGTTCGTGATAGGCTGCTCCGAAATTCGGGTTCAGTTCTATGGCTTCGTCGAAGAGGCTGATAGCTTCGGTTAGTTTTTTCTGAGTGATAAAGAGTTGACCCAGGTAGAGATATGCCTGTTCGTTGAACGGATTCATTTCGGTGACTTTCAAATAGTCAGTTTCTGCCTCTTCGGGAGCTCCTTCTGCTTCTTTTAGTTTGCCATGCAGCAAGATAGCTGCCTCTTCATCCGGATTCTGAGACAGAATTGCGGCTATATCCTCAGCAGATTCCTTGAGCTGATTCATCTTTAGCAAGGCTTCGGCGCGCAACAGACGTGCTTCGGTAAAGTCCTCTTTTAATACAATGGCCTTCGTCAGGTGGGCAATAGTCATGAGGTCATTGTTCATTCCCTGGGTGGCTTTGCCAAGCAGATAATGGGCCATGGCATTACCTTCTTCTATCTGGATGGCCTTATTGGCGGCAGTTTCCATAGCTTGATACTCCTCTTGCATATAGCATACGTTGGCTATGGTAAGATAAGTACTGGTCAGCTCGGGTTCAAGTTCCACCATACGATTCAGTATTTCACGGGCTTTGTCCAGTTCGGCAGATTGTATGTAGAGTTGGCTGAGGTATCCCAATGTTTCGAAGTCTTCCTCGATGGCGAGGGCTTCGGTGAAGCATTTTATGGCATAGTCCGGTCTGCCCATACGTTGAGCACGCAATCCGTCATATTTGAATATCTCAAAGTTCTTTTGTGCAGCTTTCTGCTTTTCGCTTTCCGGGCTTTCGGACTTTCCCGAAAAGAAAGATTTAAAGAAGTTCGGCATAATTTATAGAGTTATTATAAAGTTATAAAGTTGTAAGGTTATAGCTTGCAGATTATAGTATTATAAGTTATAACTTTATAACCCTATAACCTTATTATTGCCTTACAAAGTGCAAATGTAGTAATTCTTATCCGATTTCCGGCATTGAGGCGTGTGGAGTTTCGCGCTCGCGCTTTAACTGATATCTAATATTCCATCCTCTGTTTTTACTGTTCCCTCTTCTGATAGATATTGAATGACTTGTGCCAGTAGATCTTTATCTTCTTTTATTCGTTTGCTGACTTCTGCGGGAGTCAGAGGACCCTCTTTCAGTAAATCCAGTAGTTTCTCTTTTACTTCCTCGAAGGCATTGTCTGACAAACCTTTACTGGCTTTCCCGCTGAGGCATACGTCGCATTGACCGCAATTATGTTCGTTTTTCTCGCCAAAATAGCGGAGAAGCATACGGCTGCGGCAGGCTGTTTCAGAGGTGACATATTCTACCATTGCCTCGATGCGGGTTACGTATCGTTTTTTGCGTTCTTCGTACACGGATGGCGGAATATGCAGGCGGTTAAGTTCTATCCGTTCGCGTGTATATATTATATAAGGTGTTTTTTTGCGGGGAATGTAGTCTATAATACGGCGTTTGGACAGCATCATTAGTAGATTGTATATCTGCGAACGTGTCAATCCGGTACGCAGACTAAGTGCTGTTTCGCTGATGTAAGCGTAATCCGTGAAGATTCCGGTATAAGAACGAAGGACGGTTTGCATCAAAGCTTCTGCCTCTTTACCCATTTCGCGAAGTTTGTACAACTCATCGCGACGGATGGTAAAGAGGATACGTGAAGCATTGTCCTGCTCATCGGTATATTCTATATATCCTGCCTGGGTTAGTATTTTCAAAGCACTATCTGCCGGAACCGGAAAATGCTTGAACTTGCGGCAGAATTCCTCCAGATTGAATTCCTTTGTACAATCGAGTCCGTCTCCCATTGCCATCTGATAATAGTATTGCAGATGTTCATACACTTTGATGATGTAATCTTTATCAGGAAAGGTATCGGGGACTCGTTTATGGAGGGTCGTTTTGTCCGATGGGGCATAAAGAATAACAGCGTATGCCTTTTCTCCGTCGCGCCCGGCACGTCCTGCTTCCTGAAAATAAGCTTCTGGAGAATCCGGTAGATCGAGATGGATTACCAGGCGGACATCGGGTTTGTCAATACCCATTCCGAAAGCATTGGTTGCTACCATCACACGACATTCGCCGCTTTGCCAGCGTTTCTGGCGGATATCTTTGACAGCATTGTCGAGTCCGGCGTGATAAAAATCGGCGGTGATACCTTCGTTTAAAAGTAATTCGGTGGTTTCTTTGGTACGGCGGCGGCTACGAACGTAGATGATGGCACTTCCCGGCATTCGGCGAAGAATGTGTAGTAGTTCGGCGGTTTTATTATCTACCTTGCGTACAATATAGGCAAGATTCTTTCGCTCGAAGCTCATCCGGAAAACATTTTCTTCCTTAAACTTCAACCGGCTTTGGATGTCTTTTACCACTTCCGGCGTAGCTGTGGCAGTCAATGCCAGTACGGCTACTCCGGGCAACAGTTCGCGTATATCGGCTATTTTCAGATAGGCAGGCCGGAAGTCATATCCCCATTGGGAGATACAATGGCTTTCGTCTACTGTAATCATACTTATCTTCATGGCACGGAGTTTCTGTTTGAAGATGTCCGTGTCCAGTCGTTCCGGTGATATATAGAGGAATTTATAATCGCCGAAGATACAGTTCTCCAGTGCAATAAGAATTTCCTGCCGTGTCATGCCCGAGTAGATGGCTATAGCTTTGATACCTCTTTGACGGAGATTCTGCACCTGGTCCTTCATCAGGGCGATGAGTGGAGTGATAACGATACACAAGCCCTCTTTGGCGAGTGCCGGGACCTGGAATGTAATGGATTTCCCACCACCGGTAGGCATTAATCCCAGTGTATCACGCCCTTCGCCAATACTATTGATAATCTCTTCCTGTACACCACGGAAGGAGTCATAACCCCAGTATTGTTTGAGTATATCGCGGTAAAACGCCATTTTGATTTACGATTAGACGATTGAATGATTTACGATTTACGATTAGACAATTTACAATTTACGATTGAGTAATCTTAGCGAATTAAGAGTAATTTCAATCGTAAATCGTAAATTGTCTAATCGTAAATCATTCAATGGGTTTAATATCCTCAATCTGCAACTGTACTTCGCCACGCTTGTGCGTGTTTTCTTCGATTGTGTAGCAGATGTCGAATGAACGCTTTGTCTTGATATAGCGTACGTGTGAACTTTGACCAAAAGCGATACCGTTCATTACGTTGTTCGATTTGTTATCTACCAACTCGAGTTTGATATGTTCCTGGTCGCGTCCCACCACTTTACTTGTACCGTAGTCGTAGACATGGTGCGTGCAGAATATGGGTTTCTGATTATCCGGGCCGAAGGGATTGAATTTCTTCAGATCGCTAAAGAATTTCGGAGTGATGTCTCTGAAGTCTATTTCAGCATCGATATCTATTACGGCACTGGTTTGTTCCGGCAGGATGTGTTGTGATACGAATGTTTCAAAACGCTCGGTAAACGCCGGTACATTTTCCACTTTCATTGACAATCCTGCAGCATACGTGTGTCCGCCGAAGTTCTCGAGCAAGTCACGGCAATGTTCTATGGCTTTATATACGTCAAAACCAGAAACTGAGCGGGCAGACCCCGTTGCCATATCATCTGTACGTGTCAATACTACGGCCGGGCGGTAATATATTTCCGTCAGCCGGGAAGCCACAATTCCGATCACGCCTTTGTGCCATTCTTCATTGTAGATGACGATAGAACGGCGGTCTGCCAGTCCTTCAAGATTGGCTACAATCTGGTTGGCCTCTTCGGTCATAGTCTTATCCAGATCTTTACGGGTTTCGTTGTACTGATTTATCTGATTGGCTTTTTCAAGAGCTACGGAAAAATCTTTCTCTGTCAACAGATCCACTGCTTCTTTTCCATTCTGAATACGTCCGGAAGCATTGATACGAGGGCCTATTTTGAACACAATATCGCTCACGGTGATATCCTTTTCTGCTAATCCGCATACATCAATGATGGCTTTCATTCCTATGCTGGGATTGCTGTTCAGTTGTTTTAGACCGTGGTGCGCCAGAATACGGTTTTCCCCCATAATGGGCACAATGTCCGAAGCTATGCTGACGGCCACAAGGTCGAGCAGAGGAATAAGGTGGTGAAATTCAATGCCATTGTTGATAGCAAATGCCTGCATAAACTTGAAGCCGACACCGCAGCCTGAGAGGTGTTCATAAGGATAGGTGTTATCCAAACGTTTGGCATTGAGGATAGCTACGGCGGGTGGCAGTATATCGTCCGGTACATGGTGGTCACAGATGATAAAATCAATTCCTCGTTCGCGGGCATATGCTATTTCATCTACGGCTTTTATGCCGCAGTCGAGCACGATAATCAAGCCTACACCAGTTTCGGCTGCATAGTCTACTCCTTTTCGTGAAATGCCGTAACCTTCGTTGTAACGGTCAGGAATGTAATAGTCCAGGTTTGAATAAAACTGCTGGATGAACTTATAGACCAGTGCCACAGCTGTGGTACCGTCTACGTCATAATCTCCATAAATCAGAATGCGCTCTTTCTTTCCCATCGCCTTGTTCAGACGTTCCACTGCTATGTCCATGTCCTTCATCAGGAATGGGTCATGCAGGTCGGGCAGTTGCGGACGGAAGAATTTCCGGGCATCATGTACCCGTGTGATTCCCCGCTGCACCAGGAGCCGTCCCAGGATAGGGCTAATGCCTAATTCCTGAACCAATGTCTGGCTTATCTCTGCCTGTTCTGATGTGATGGGTTGATAATTCCATTTGTGATTCATTTTATATATTGTTTTTTCTTTTTCGTATCTCAGGATGGGAGAGAATGACATTTTCCCCCAAGAAGCTGTAAAAGTACGAAAAAAAGATGAAGCATGGCTGTAATCAGATGAAAATATTTCAGAGGGATTACTTCGGTATGAAAAGGATGTTTACAAAAGGAACGGGGTATTTCTCGCTTGGGAGGGTGGATAATGTGACAAATTGGCTACGCTATGCCGATAAGTATTTAAATCTGAATAGACATGAACAAAATTCACCATAGAGTAACACTGAGTTCCACCGAGTTTAAATCTTTATTGAAACGTAGAATTCTAAGACCTGCGCAAATATTTGTGCAAGAAAAAACAGTTAAATAAGTTAAATGGGTTGCTATCTAGTGTAGCAGCCTGTTTAACTTTTATATGTATTCAACTCCACAAACG
>NZ_CATJGZ010000120.1:0-25293 GCF_949740115.1 Bacteroides sp. 41_26 | reverse complement strand
TTTAAAATCTAAACTATACCTACAACGAGGAAATACTTTACTTGCCATATGAATTTTTATAATGTTAAAACGGTGTAAAGTAAATCTGTATTAAGTCAAATCTTATATTTCTTAAAAATAGAGCTTGCTAGTCTTTGATTATCATTGGTTTATGATTCGAAAACGTTCTGTACTCTATACTGAATTTCACTTTGTGTGAATGTCTGTGATTGTTCTTTTCGCAACTAATCTTAAAGCAATGATTGTCAAGTACAAAGAATCTTATGCCAGACTTCCTATTTCATCCAGGTTCTTTTGAATATCTTCATCGCTAAGTGAGTAATTCACCAAGTCTCCTGCCAGGAACTTATCGTAAGAGGGCATATCAATGAGTCCGTGACCGGAAAGATTGAACAGAATTACTTTCTCTTCGCCTGTCTCTTTGCATTTGTTTGCTTCACGAATAGCAGCAGCGATGGCGTGACAAGATTCCGGAGCAGGAATAATGCCTTCGACTTGTGCAAATAAGCAACCGGCTTCAAAAGATTCGAGCTGTTTGATGTCTACCGCTTCCATCAGTCCGTCTTTCAACAATTGAGAAACAATAACGCCTGCGCCATGATAACGAAGGCCACCGGCATGAATATTGGCAGGAGCGAAGTTATGTCCCAATGTAAACATAGGAAGCAACGGGGTGTATCCGGCTTCGTCTCCAAAGTCATACTGAAATTTACCACGTGTCAGCTTGGGACAGGAAGCCGGTTCGGCTGCAATGAAACGGGTTTTCTTACCATTAAGAATATTATGACGCATGAAAGGAAAAGCAATACCTCCAAAGTTTGAACCGCCTCCAAAGCAAGCAATCACCATATCGGGATATTCTCCTGCCATTTCCATCTGTTTTTCGGCTTCCAATCCGATAATTGTTTGATGAAGTGTAACGTGGCTAAGTACAGAGCCGAGGGTATATTTACAGTTCGGAGTGGTACGGGCAAGTTCTATAGCTTCGGAAATGGCTGTACCCAATGAACCCTGATAATTGGGATGGGCAGTTAGTATATCTTTTCCGGCACGGGTAGACATAGAAGGAGAGGGAGTGACCTGTGCCCCGAAGGTTTGCATGATACTACGACGATAGGGCTTCTGTTCATAACTGATTTTCACCTGATAAACGGCAGCTTCCAGTCCGAAAAGTCGGGCGGCATAAGCAAGAGAGGCTCCCCATTGTCCTGCACCTGTCTCCGTGGTTACATTGGTTACTCCTTCCTGTTTGCAATAGTAAGCTTGAGGAATGGCAGAATTTAATTTGTGTGAGCCCATTGGGCTGACACTCTCATTTTTAAAATAGATATGTGCCGGAGTTCCCAAAGCTTTTTCCAGTCCGTAAGCACGTACCAGCGGAGTACTGCGGTAGTATTTATACATTTCGCGTACCTCTTCCGGAATCTCGATCCAAGCATCAGTCTGATTCAACTCCTGACGTGAAAGTTCTTCTGCAAATATAGGGAAAAGGTCTTCTGCCTTTAAAGGTTGTTTTGTACCGGGGTGTAAAGGAGGCATCGGCTTGTTTGCCATGTCAGCCTGAATATTGTACCAATAGTGTGGAATTTCTTCTTCGGGTAGCAGGTACCTCTTTGTCTTGTTACTCATGATATTGCAAATTTTAATATTTTGATTGCCAAAAATAGGCATAATTTTTAATACAACGATTAAATAGTCAACAAAGAATCGAATTTGTTGTTATTTTAATTAAGTTTGCACCATCACACATTGACACATTATTTATCATGAAGATTTACCATAAAATATTGTTGTATCAGAATAAGTTACTACAGCCTTATGTTCGTGTTTTGCTCAGGCTAATAGCTGCTTTTACTTATGTAGCCTCATTACTATTGATAGTAGGAGTTGTTTATGAACATGGGTTTCCACTTTCGAGTGTGGATGTGGAGCATCTTAAAATATTATATAAGGCTGTCTGGATTATCTTTTTGATAGATGTGACCTTGCACTTTCTGTTGGAATACAGAGATACAAAAAAGAATTATCGTAAACTGGCGTGGGTGTTAAGCGGATTACTTTATCTGACACTCATTCCCGTTATCTTCCATCAACCGGAGGAGAGTGGTGCGATTCTTCATTTTTGGGAATTCCTGAACAGTAAGTTTTATCATGTAACCCTTTTATTACTTTTTTCTTTTCTGAATCTGTCTAATGGTCTGGTACGGCTGTTAGGACGCAGGACGAATCCCTCATTAATTCTGGCGGTGAGTTTTCTGGTGATTATACTGATAGGTACGGGATTGTTATTACTGCCCCGTTGTACGGTAGAGGGAATATCTATTTCGTGGGTGGATGCGCTGTTTACTTCGACGAGTGCAGTGTGTGTGACAGGTCTTGTACCGGTAGACGTATCTGCAACTTTTACACCTTTGGGGCTTACTGTGATTATTCTGCTGATACAGGTCGGTGGATTGGGGGTGATGACATTAACCAGTTTCTTTGCCATGTTTTTCATGGGGAATACTTCGTTGTATAATCAGTTGGTGGTACGTGACATGGTAAGTTCTAATTCATTGGGTTCATTACTGTCCACACTGTTGTATATATTGGGCTTTACGTTAGTGATAGAGGGTATGGGAATGTTATCCATCTGGCTGGGTATTCATGGTACATTGGGGATGGATCTGCAGGAAGAACTGGCTTTCTCGGCTTTTCATTCTATATCGGCATTTTGTAATGCCGGTTTCTCCACTTTACCGGGTAACTTGGGTAATCCGATGGTAATGACCGGGCATAATTCTCTTTATATATCCGTTTCTTTATTGATTATTTTGGGTGGTATTGGGTTTCCTATCCTGGTGAATTTTAAAGATATTGTGCTTTATCATTTGCACCGTTTCTGGAAGTTTGTGCGTACACTTAAACTGGATAAACACAGAGTACAGCATCTTTATAATCTGAATACGAAAATTGTATTGATTATGACTTTCCTGCTTCTCGTATTGGGTACACTCGCCATTGCCGCCTTTGAATGGAATGGTTCTTTTGCCGGTATGTCTGTAGCGGATAAATGGACACAAGCATTTTTCAATGCCACCTGTCCGCGAACGGCAGGGTTCAGTAGTGTGGATCTGACAAGCCTGAGTATACAGAGCATATTGATTTATATTTTGCTGATGTGGATAGGTGGTGCAGCACAATCTACGGCAGGTGGAGTCAAAGTCAATGCTTTTGCCGTTGTAGTGATGAATCTTATGGCAGTGCTGCGTGGTACAGATCGTGTAGAAGTTTTTGGGCGTCAGCTTTCACATGATTCAATCCGTCGTTCTAATGCAACGGTAGTTATGTCTCTTGGAGTATTGTTCCTGTTTGTATTTATATTGAGCATATTGGAACCTGAAATGTCGATTATGACACTAACGTTTGAGTGTGTATCGGCATTGAGTACAGTAGGATCGAGTCTGAATGCCACACCCTTACTTCGGGATGAGAGTAAGTTATTGGTGGCTTTACTGATGTTTGTAGGTCGCGTAGGATTGATAACACTAATGTTGGGCATTGTGAGACAAAAGAAAAATACGAAATATCGTTATCCGAATGATAACATAATAATAAATTGAATAATATGTCAATGTGCCAATATGCCAATGTGTCAATTGGCTGCGCTGTAATGCCGCATGGCACATTGACATATTATTCAATTGGCACATTATTCAATCGGCACATTAAAAAAATATTAGTATGAAATACATTATTATTGGTCTGGGAAATTATGGGCATGTATTGGCAGAAGAACTTTCTGCGTTAGGACATGAAGTGATAGGTGCAGATATTAGTGAAAGCAGGGTAGATAGTATTAAAGATAAGGTGGCTACTGCTTTTGTAATTGATGCAACAGATGAGTTATCGTTAGCAGTACTTCCGCTCAATAGTGTGGATATTGTGATAGTGGCAATCGGAGAGAATTTCGGTGCTTCCATTCGCGTAGTAGCGTTGCTGAAGCAGAAAAAGGTACAGCATATCTATGCACGCGCTATTGATACGGTACACCGTTCGGTATTGGAAGCTTTTAATCTGGAAAGGATACTGACTCCGGAAGAAGATGCAGCGCGTAGTCTGGTACAATTACTGGATTTTGGAACTAACATGGAAGCATTCCGGGTAGATTCAGAATATTATGTGGTGAAGTTTTCTGTACCAGAGAAATTTATCGGGTATTTTGTGAATGAACTAAATCTGGATGAAGAATTTCGTTTAAAGCTGATAGGGTTGAAACGGGCAAATCGGATAGAGAATTGCCTGGGTATTTCACTGACGGAACGCAGTATAGTCAACGAACTTCCTGAAAATGATAAGATACAGGAAGGAGATGAACTGGTGTGTTACGGTAAATACAGAGATTTCCAAAAGTTCTGGAAGGCGTTATAATAATGCATTGTCTGATATGTAGTTTCCTTGTAGAAAACGTTATAAAGTTCGGACTTTGATTTTATTTTATTCTAAAAAGCATTCCTTGTTATTTTCGTTTTCAGAAAATAGCAAGGAATGTATGTTTGGAATGAATTACTACTTATCTGTTAGCTTTCAGTGCTTCTTCCAGATCAATACCCAGTGCTTTGGCAACGCCTGTTCCATAAGCCGGGTCTGCTTTATAGCAATTACGTACGTGGCGTTGTTTAATGAAGAGTTCAGAGTCTCCCATGGCACGCGCTGTGTTTTCAAACAGCAGTTGTTGTTCGTCTGCCGGCATTAGTCGGAAAAGATCACCCGGCTGGCTGTAATAATCGTCATCATACTCCCGTTCATTATAATTATAGATATCACCATGAACTTTCAAAGGTGGTTCTTTCTTTTCGGGAGAATCTTTCCATTCGCCATAGCTGTTGGGTTCATATCCTTTGGTAGCGCCATAATTACCATCTACACGCATAGAACCATCGCGATGGTAGGCATGGAACGGGCAGCGAGGTTTATTAACCGGTATCTGCTCCGAATTAACGCCCAGACGGTAACGCTGTGCATCTCCGTAGGAGAACAAACGGCCTTGTAGCATTTTGTCGGGAGAGAATCCAATACCTTCTACAATGTTTATCGGATTGAAGGCAGCTTGCTCTACTTCCGCAAAATAGTTCTCAGGATTACGATTCAGTTCAAGAATACCTACGTCCTGTAGTGGGAAGTCTTTGTGTGGCCATACTTTAGTCAGGTCAAATGGGTTGATGCGGTAATTGTCTGCTTCTTCTTCCGTCATCACTTGAATCTGGAACAGCCATTTTGGATAATCACCTTTTTCAATACTTTCGAATAAATCGCGTTGGTGCGATTCGCGGTCTTTAGCAACAATGGCTTCAGCTTCCTGGTCAGTCAGATTTTTGATACCTTGCAGGGTACGCAGATGGAATTTTACCCAGGTACGTTCGTTTGCGGCGTTATAGAAACTATAGGTATGGCTGCCGAATCCATGCATATGACGGTAGGAATAAGGAATACCACGTGGGCTCATAGTGATGGTTACCTGATGCAATGCTTCGGGCAACAGAGTCCAGAAATCCCAATTACTGTTAGGGCTACGCATGTTTGTTTTCGGATCTCGTTTAATGGCATGGTTAAGGTCGGGAAACTTCAACGGATCGCGCAGGAAGAATACAGGTGTATTATTTCCTACCAGATCCCAGTTACCTTCTTCTGTATAAAATTTCATGGCAAAACCACGAATATCACGTTCTGCATCAGCAGCTCCGCGTTCACCGGCTACGGTAGAGAAGCGGACGAAACACTCTGTTTTCTTTCCCACTTCGCTGAATATGGCTGCACGGGTATACTTTGTAATGTCATGCGTTACAGTAAATGTTCCGTAAGCTCCGGAACCTTTGGCATGCATACGTCTTTCAGGGATTACCTCCCGGTCAAAATGAGCGAGTTTTTCAATTAACCATGGATCTTGCAAGGTGATAGGACCACGAGGTCCTACTGTCTGTGAATTCTGATTGTCGGCAACAGGACGGCCGTTGGCAGCTGTAAGTTTCTTTTCTTCCATAAATGTGTAGTTTGTGAGAGTTTATAAATATATAACAAAGATAGGGGGAATTTGCTCACTTGTCAAACAGATATTTTCTATAGAAAGATAGAAAAAAACGATAAGGTATGTAAAGAAGCAGAAGAATCGTTTATAAATTGTTAAAAAAAAAGGGGACAGGCTAAACTTATTGGGTTTCAATGAGTCGTATATTCAGTTGCAACAAAGAAACTGATAATTAATCAACTTAAAAGCAGATGTTAGTATGAAAAGAATAGTATTTTTAATGGTTACCCTCTTTCTGATGGGTAGTGTAGTGATGGCACAGGGACAACGGGGCGAACATAAGAAAATGACTCCGAAAGAACGTGCGGAACAAATGACAGAACGTATGGTTAAAGAGTACTCTTTGAACGATACGCAGAAGAAACAATTATTTGAAGTAAATCTGGCACAGTGTGAGAAGATGGGAGATCGTGCTTCGATGCGTCCGCAGAGAGATGGAAAGAAAGCACCCGAAATGACGAAAGAAGAACGTGAAAAGATGCGTGCAGAGATGAAAGCTAACAGTGAGGTTTACAATGCAGAGCTGCAAAAGATTATGACTAAAGATCAATATGCTTCTTATACCAAGAAGCAGGCTGAGCGTGAACAGCGGATGAAGGATGGACGCAGACAGAAAAAGTAGCCTAACTTTCAACCTTGAATTCTTGTGTATATCCGGCTCTTTTTGTTCCTTTGTCGTCTAAATTAAAAGAACGGATTAAAGATGAAGAGATTCATAAATTTGTTTATTCTACCACTGCTGGCAGTACTAACAGCTTGTAGTGGTGGAAGTAAAAAAACGGATGAAGGTTCATTGATCCTTATGCAGGATAGTGTAGATAACCGGGGATTGCAGCGTATGCAGGTATCGAAAGCCGAAGTGGATATTAAGTTTAAAGGGAAGGATTACCACTCTTTTATTTCTCGTACTCCTGATGAAGACCTGCCGCTTGTGAAGAATGAGATGGGAAATACTTTTGTTGACAATAAGATTCAGCTTCGTTTGACCCGTGGCAGTGAGCAAGTCTTTAATATGACTTTTACAAAGAAGAATTTTTCTTCTATTGTGAGTGATGATTTCTTGTCGAAATCTATTCTTGAGGGGATGGTGTATAATAAGACTACCCCGCAAGGGATTGTTTATGCAGCCAGTGTGTGTTATCCGCAGACAGATTTGTATGTGCCTATCTCTATAACGATTACTGCCGATGGTAAGATGACAATGGAAAAGGAGGAGTCGCTGGAGGAAATATATGAAGAAGACAGTATTTAAACTCTCTGATATGTTTTGACAGCATATTTACACAAATATGATAATTTTTAAAACAATTGAAAGGTAGCCCTGTGGTTACCTTTTGTATTTTAGCGGAGTCAATAAATTTTATAAATATGATGAACACACAACTTTATTTATGCTCTGCAGCTTTGCTGCTGACTGCTGCTCAGACCAAAGCGGCCGATAAGCAAAAAGAACGGCCCAATATTCTTTGGCTTACTTTTGAAGACACGAGCTCTTATGAGTTTGGCTGTTATGGAAATACGCAAGTACATACGCCCAATGTGGATGGACTGGCTTCCAAAGGAATACAGTTTATGAATGCATGGTCGGTGGCACCACAAAGTTCGGCGGCACGTTCTTCGCTTATTACCGGATGTTATTCCAGTACATATGGTATGGATGTTCACCCGGTACCCTATGATACTCCGGAGAATATCTTCTTCCCACAATGGTTGAGGGATGCCGGTTATTATTGTACGAACAATAGCAAGACACATTATAACTCGACTACAGATAATAAGATCTGTTGGGATGAATGTGCAAAAACAGCTTCTTACAACAGTCCTAAACGTGAAAAAGACCAACCTTTCTTTGCAGTATACAATACGGTTACCTCTCATATGGGGCGTGTACGTACATTTCATATGGATGGGCGTCGTGATTATACAAAGGAAGGTATTTACCCTGATAAACTGATCCTCCCGCCTCATGTGCCCGATCTTCCGGAAGTACGTTCTGATTATGCCGGACATTTGGAGGCTGCTCAGGATGTGGATACATGGGTAGGCTTTTTCCTCAAGGATCTCAAGGAACACGGTTTGGAAGATAATACCATCATCTTTGTATTCAGTGATCATGGTGGTTGTCTACCTCGTGGTAAGGGATACTTATATGAGACAGGTTTGCGGGTGCCATTGGTTACTTATTTCCCCGAGAAATGGAAACATCTGGCTCCGGCAACAGCGGGAACAAAAGATAGTACACTGATTAGTTTTGTGGACTTAGGCCCTACTGTCCTGAGTCTGGCAGGTGTGAAGCCTCCTAAGCATATGCAGGGGAAAGCACTGATGGGAAAATATGCTTCTAAGGAGAAGACTACGATGCAGTTTGCATTGGCTGCCAATCAGTTGCATCATTTTATGCCGGTACGTGCAGCTATGGACGGACGTTATAAGTATATCCGCAGTTATATACCTTACCGCCAGTTTGCATTACGTAATTACTATCAGTGGGGCATGCCTTCCAATAAAGCCTGGGATAAATGGGTGATGGGTGGTCATAATACAAATCCCGACTGGAAGCAGACGTTTGAACATCATCCGGCAGAGATGTTATTCGATTTGGATAATGATCCGTTTGAATTGAATGATCTGGCTGCTAAACCAGAATATCAGGAGGTACTGCTTCGTTTTCGTAAGGGAATGTCCGATCATATTCGTGAGACAAAGGATTTGGGATTCTTTATTCCTACTTCCCGTGAGAATGTAGTCTTGTATGATAAAGTGCGTAAGGAGAAATATCCGTTGAATGACTTATATGCTTTGGTGGAATTGGCAGGTGTAGCAACTGCTGCTGATGTGTCGGTATTTGAAAAAGCACTGACCAGTGCATATCCCGAAATGCGTTATTGGGCTACCGTAGGCTTGGCTCAGTTAGGCATAAAGGGAGAGTTGAAAACTTGTCCGTCCGCGTTACTTGCACTATTGGATGATAAAGATGCTTATATAGCTTGTGAGGCTGCCTATGCTGTTTCTTATCTGGGTGAGACAGAGAAAGGGGTAAAACGTCTGAATTATCCGCAGAATGAAGCGGATAGAAAGATAGGATATTCATTGTTGGAATGCCTGTCTTTGGATAAGGCGATGCAACCTGCGGTACGGGTACATTTGGCCGATCTGAAAGAGAAAGCTGAAAAACTTCCTCGTAAGGCAAATGAAGATGCCGGATTGATGGCACGTGGTATCCTTGTGAATCTGGGAGAGATGGATATAAAGGATTTGCATGGTCCGGAAGCATACGAAATGGGATTACAACTGAATCACGGTCGCAGACCGATGGTGCCACTTCCCAATTGATAAGAATGTAAATTTTCAATAAGTAAATAATATATGAACAAAATTGTTTTTTCTTTTTCTCTGCTGGCTGTAAGCACAGCGATGCTTACTGCTCAAAATGCAAAGCTGATTCCTTTGACGGAACGTGTGAATGTACAGGCTGACTCAGCACGTATCAATCAGGTTATTGATGGTTGTTGGGTAGCTGTTGGTACAGACAAACCACATTCCATTCAACGGGATTATACCATTCCTTTTAATGGAAAGCCTTCTTATCGTTTTGAGCTTAAAACAGAGGACAACACCTTGGAAGGATATGCCAAAGGTGAGACTAAGGGCCGTGCGGAGTTTTCTTATTGTTATGCTACATCCGCTGATTTTAAAGGACAGCCTGCAAGCGTTTATGAAAATGCGCAGAAGACCAAAACCGTTTATCATCATGGAAAAGGTATATGTCCGCAAGGTGCTTCACGTGATTATGAGTTCTCTGTTTATATTCCTTCCACATTGAATGGGGATGTATCTACTATCTTTGCCCAATGGCACGGAATGCCGGATCGTACTTTGGTTTCTACTCCTGACGGAGAAGTGAAGAAGCTCACTACAGAGGAGTTTTTGGAACTGTATGACCGGATGATCTTTAAGAAAAATGCAGCACATGATAAGGTGCCGGTACTTGACAAACAAGGTAATCCGAAAAAGGATAAAGATGGTAACGTTATCTATAAAGCAGGTAAGGCCAATGGTTGGTTGGTAGAACAAGGTGGTTACCCTCCACTTGCTTTTGGATTTTCCGGAGGATATTTTTATATAAAAGCAAATTCTGACCGTAAATGGCTTACTGATAAAACGGATCGTTGTAATGCCAGCGCTGAGAAATCTCAGATCATGAAGCCTGTCACTTCCAAATATAAAGCATCTACTATTGCCTATAAAATGCCGTTTGCAGAGTTCCCTAAAGATTGCTGGATCACATTCCGCATACATATTGACTGGACTGTATATGGTAAAGAAGCCGAGACAATTGTAAAACCCGGTATGCTGGATGTACAGATGAGTTATACGGAAAAAGGGAAACTGGTAAATCGTCATATTGTAGATAATGAAGAAATTCTCATTGGCCGTAATGATGAGGATGGGTATTACTTTAAATTTGGAATTTATCGTGTAGGAAATAGTACTATCCCTGTGTGCTATAATCTTGCCGGTTATTCAGAGAATTGATACAAGTATTATACTTTTGGAGTGCAGATTAACACAGAGGGTCGCAGATTTAATTTAAATTTTGTGACCCCTGTGTTAATCTGCATTTTAATGATAGGACAATTAACTTTTGCTATACCTTCATTTCTGTTTTCAGGAATCATACGTTAAAGAATTAAAAAACAATAGTTGTATTCCATTATTCCCAAATCTTTCCAGAATCTCTATCGTTATTTGCATTATCAAATGATAGAAAACTATATTACTAACATTAAAAAAATAACGATTATGAAAAAGATTTTGTCTCTTCTTGTGATGGCGGTTGTAGCTGTTCAATTTGCTTTTGCAGGTGATGTCATTACTAAAGACATTAACCAGTTGCCACTTGCGGCACGTAATTTCATTAATCAGCACTTTGCCAGTCCTCAGGTTTCGCACATTAAGATTGATAGTGAAATAATGTCGAAGAAATACGAGGTACAACTGACAGATGGCACAGAAATAGATTTTGATTCTAAAGGCAACTGGACTGAAGTAGATGCCGGAAAAAAGAAGGTACCTGCAACAATTATTCCCTCTTTTGTGAATGATTATCTGAAGATGAATAATTTTACCAATGAGTTTGTTACCAAAGTAGAACGTGATCGTAAAGGATACGAGGTAGAATTGAATACTGATGTATCTTTTAAGTTCGATAAGAAAGGTAAATTTCGTAAAGCAGATTATTGACCACTGATTACTGATAATAATCTAACCCCGAAGGACTTTAACTATGATAAAAATAAAATTTAGTATTTGGGCTGTCATGTTGATGACAGCCTTATTTTCCTTTAACTCTTGTAGTGACGATGATGATACTTATCTACCCCCCAATCAGGCTATCATAAATGCATTGAACCAGCTTTATCCCGGTGTGAAAAACATAGAATGGGAGCAGAAAGGTGTTTATTATGTGGCGGATTGCTGGGTAGGAAATGACGAACTCGATGTGTGGTTTGATGCCAATGCCAATTGGATTATGACAGAAATGGATATCTTTTTCGAGAATCTGCCAACAGCTGTCAGTACTGCTTTCCAGGAAGGTAACTACGCCAATTGGGTTATTGATGATTTGACGAAACTGACTTTCCCGCAAAAGCCCGAAGAGTTTGTTTTAGAAGTACAGCGAGGAGGGCAGGAACGGGCTTTATATTATTCAGAATATGGAGGCCTCCTTCGTGAAAAAGACATCTCTGATACGGATAATACCCACTGGCCGGACATTTAAGGAGAGAAGGGAGAATTGAGAAGGGAGAAGTACTATGCAGCATAATAGCGCAGCCTACTTCTCCCTTCTCAATTCTCCCCTTTCCCTTCTCTTCACATTTGCTTGTAATCTTTTGCCAGTCCTCCTTCGCTTGTTTCTTTATACAGAGAAGGTAGGTCATGTCCTGTTTGTTTCATCACCTGTACAACTTTATCGAAGGAGACACGATGCATTCCGTCTGTAAATGAAGAATATAGATTTGCATCCAGCGCACGTGCTGCAGCATATGCATTACGTTCAATACAGGGAATTTGTACCAATCCGCATACGGGATCACAAGTCATGCCCAAATGATGTTCTAATCCCATTTCGGCTGCGTACTCTATTTGTGCCGGGCTTCCCCCGAATAACTGATTGGATGCAGCTGAGGCCATTGCACATGCTACACCTACTTCCCCTTGACAACCTACTTCCGCTCCTGAGATAGAAGCATTGAATTTGACAATATTTCCCACTAATCCGGCTGTTGCCAATGCACGAAGGATACGAATATCACTGAAATCGCGGCTTTTGTACAGATGATAAAGTACGGCAGGTACTACTCCACAAGAGCCACAAGTAGGAGCCGTGACTATTTTCCCTCCGGAAGCATTTTCTTCGCTGACAGCCAATGCGTATGCAAATACCAGTCCACGGGATTGCAAGGATTGTTTGTATCCTGTAGCACGGATATAATAGGTTGAGGCTTTTCTTCTCAGATTCAGTGGACCGGGTAATACACCTTCCTCTTCCAATCCACGGTGAATGGAATCTATCATTGTTTTCCAGACTTCATTCAGGTAATCCCAAATATCAGAGTCTTCGCATTCTTTGACATATTCCCAATAGCTTCTGCCATTGCATTCACACCATTCCAGAATCTCTGTCATGCTGTTCATGCCGTATACATCCGGGCTTTCGATAGAAGGAGTATCGTTGTTCTCTGCCAAAGCTCCGCCACCAACACTATATACGGTCCAGTTTTCTGTTAATTTATCATTGACATCGAATGCAGCAAAAGTCATCCCATTGGGGTGGAAAGGGAGGAATACTTTAGGTTGCCATATAATTTCTACGGGGGCTGTAGGTTCCAGCGTATCAATGATGGCAACGTCTGTCATGTGTCCTTTTCCTGTGGCGGCAAGACTTCCATAGAGGGTTACTTTAAACTTGGCAGCATCCGGATGGCGTACCACAAACATTTCGGCAGCTTTGCGTGGCCCCATTGTGTGGCTACTCGAAGGCCCCGTACCGATACGGTATAACTCTTTAATAGATTTCATATATAATAAATGTGCTTATTTTCAACTCTTTCAGTACCATCTTTTTTTCCGGAAGAAAGCATATACGATGATACCTATAACTGCCATTAATCCCCAGGCGAAACAGTATCCGTATCGCCAGTCCAGTTCGGGCATCACTTTGAAATTCATACCCCATACGCCTACCAGAAAGGTTAATGGTATAAAGATTGTAGAAACGATTGTTAGCCGTTTCATGATGTCATTCATCTTCAAATCATTGTTGGAAATATAGAGGTCTACCAAAGATGAAAGGGTTTCTCTGCATATTTCAATGGTTTGCAGTACAAATTGTAAATGGTCGTTTACATCATTGAAGAAGGCACGGTTCACCTTGTGCATCAGAGTGCTCTCTCCCCGCAGTAGTTTTATGTACTGCTCTTTTAAGGGGAGTATTGATTTTTTCATCAGCATATACTGACGGCGCAGGGACTGAATTTGTACACCAATGTCATTTCCGTCGCTGATGGTCAGTAATTCTTCTTCGAGGTCTTCAAGGGCATCATCTATGTCGGATACCATTGAGGTGTAATTGCCTATAACACTATTCAAAAGTACACTGAGCAGATAATCGCTTTGTCTGCCTCGTATTTTGAGTACGTCATTGCGTAGGGCAGTACTTACATCATCAAAAAAATCAGTTTCTCTTTCAAGGAAGGTAAGTATGTAATTGGTACCCAAAATAATGCAGATTTGTTGCTGCTCCAGTTCATCCAAATCTTCCTCGTTCTTTTTGGGTGCAGGATAGAAGAGCTTTAAAATTAGTACGATGTAATTATCGTGTTCTTCTATTTTAGTAGGATGATTGGCATTCAGTATATCTTGTAACACGAGAAAGTTTATTTCGAAATGTTCGCATATTTCACGAACAGTTTCAGTATTCTTCATACCATGTACCTGAAGCCAGTTGATACGTTCACTATTCAGAGAACTGCTGATTTCATGAAAGTCTGCTCCTGAAACTTCCTGCATTTCATTGGCATTGTATGTACAAAGGTGCAGATGGGTAGGCGTCTGGCTCTCACCCGTATAAATTAATTTCTCGCTTAACAGGTTGTTCTTCATGCTTTATTTTTTAGTTTTAGAAAACCATTACAACAAAGGTAATGATTTTCTATATGAGAACAAGTTGTTTAATACTTTAGTTCGCTTTTATGCCAAATCTACAACTGTAATCCCGGCACCTCCAAACTGTACATGTTCATCGGCAAAGTGGCGTACACCTGGTACGGTATCTAAATACTGGCGGATAAGAGAACGAAGAATACCTGTACCTGTACCATGAAGAATACGTATGCGACTCATACCTACCAGTATGGCATCGTCTACAAAGTAAGTGACAGCCTGCAAAGCCTCGTCTCCACGCATCCCACGTACATCAATGTCTTGTTTGAAATTTAATTTTTTCTCATACATCTGATCGTGTGTCTGACTACTGACAAAAGTACTCTTTGCCGGCTCCTGTTTCTGTACCGTGGCATTGGCGCGTTCCAGTCTTTCCAGTTTAACGGTTGTTTTGATACTACCAAAGCCTACTACTGCATTTTTACCATTTATTTCCAGTACTTCACCAACGCTGGTTTGTCCTTTTAACTTGACATTGTCACCTATGGTGATAGGTATCACTTTGGGAACCAGTTGGGATTGTGCTTTTTCTTCCGGAGTAGCTTTTTGCTTGCTCTTTTTTCGATTCTGCTTTTCTTTCAGCTTTTCCATTTTCCGGGCAATCTTATCTTCCTGTTCTTTGGAAGCAAGTTCGTTTACAGAAGCGCGGAAGTCATTTAGTTCCTGGCGTACAAGGCGGGTCTTTTCTTTTTCTGCCTGTGCCTCCTTGATGGTACGTATGGTATTCTCTATTTTTGCATTTGATTCTTGCAGCAATCGTTCGGCTTCTTCTTTTGCCTGGCGGATAATTTCCTTACGGGATTTCTGCAATTCCTCCATTTCGGTCTGATAACGGGCGATTGTTTCCTCCATATGTTTTTCACGCTGGCGGATAGTCTGGCGTTTACCTTCCCAATAACGTTTGTCACGGACAATGTCCTGAAGATATTTGTCTGCGTTAATATATTCGCTGCCTACGATTTCTGAAGCATCAGCAATGACATCCTCAGGTAGTCCGATTTTTCTTGCTATTTCTACAGCAAATGAACTCCCCGGATTACCTATTTGTAGTTGAAAAAGAGCCTGCATGAGATGGCGGTCGTAAAGCATGGCACCATTCACTACTCCTTCATTATCTTCTGCAAAGTGTTTTAGATTCTGATAATGCGTAGTGATAACTCCGAATGTCTTTTTCTGATTAAAGCGTTTCAATACAGCTTCGGCAATAGCTCCACCTATCTGTGGTTCTGTTCCACCTCCGAATTCGTCGATAAGAATAAGGCTGCGTTCATTGCAATTCTTCATCATCATCTTCATGTTGGTCAGATGGGACGAATAAGTACTCAGGTCGTCTTCAATAGATTGTTCGTCACCGATGTCAATGAATATGCTGCTGAATATTCCTGCATGGCTGCGTTCATGCATAGGGATGAGCATTCCGCATTGCAACATGTATTGCAGTAGTCCTACTGTTTTGAGACAGACGGACTTTCCACCGGCATTAGGACCGGAGATAATGAGAATACGTTGTTGCTGATTCAATTCGATGTCGAGGGGCACTACCTTTTTGCCATGCTTGGCGAGGGACAGTTGTAACAATGGGTGTATAGCCATGGTCCAGTCCAGTAATTGCTCATTCTCAAGAGAAGGTTTCAGCGCATTGGTCTGTATGGCGAAATAACTTTTTGCCCGTATAAAGTCAATTTCTGCCAGAAACTCATAAGATTGTAGTATTTCCGGGATAGAAGGACGCAACATATTGGAGAACTCTGTCAGAATACGGATAATTTCCCGTCGTTCATCTCCCTCCAGTTCACGAATGCGATTGTTGGCTTCTACTACCTCCGCTGGTTCTATAAAGACCGTCTTTCCACTGGCAGACTCATCGTGTACAATACCTTTTATTTTTCTCTTCAATCCTGGTGCAACGGGGATTACGAGGCGACCATCACGCATGGTGGGTGCTACATCTTTGTCTACATAGCCTTCGGATTGAGCACTGCGTAAAATGCTGTTTAGTGAGCGTGAGATGCTTCCCATCGTACTTGCAAGTTCACGACGAATACGTGCCAGTTCCGTTGAAGCATTGTCCTTTATCTTTCCGTATTTGTTTAGTATACCGTCAATCTTTCCTATTAGCTGGGGAAATACAGCAATATCTCCCGCCAATCGTTTCAGGCTGGGGTAGGGACAATCACTTTCTTCATCCTCTTCATTGCGTTGAAGGAATCGTACGATGTCGCGAATCGTTTCTAACGAACGTCTTAAATCAAATAATTCCTGCTCGTCCAGGTACATTCCTTCTATTCGTACACGTTTCAGTGACGGGCGTACGTCGAAAAAGAACTGGTCGGGGAAACTGTCTTCTTCCTGTATGATGCGGACAAACTCTGTAACTTGATTTAGTCGTTCCTCTACCTTTTCATGCTGATCGGAGAAGTTCATATCTGTTACACGTTCCTCGCCCAATGTGCTGAGACATTTTTCTTTCAATAGTTGTCTGATTTGGTCAAATCCTATCTTTTGCTCAAAATTTTGAGGATATATCATTGATATTTACGATTTAGCTATTTACAATTTACGATTGAGATTACTCCCTGTAATTTGAATTACGAAGCAAAAATACGATTATTTCATGAAAAAATCATTAGAATGCTTGCAGATTTAAAAAAGATACGTACCTTTGCACCGCTTTCAAAGGAAAGCACTTCTGATAAAGAAGTTTTGGAGAGGTGGCAGAGTGGTCGATTGCGGCGGTCTTGAAAACCGTTGTACTGCGAGGTACCCGGGGTTCGAATCCCTGTCTCTCCGCTAGAAAGCAGCTTTTTGCTGCTTTCTGTTTTTATGGAGAGTTTTTTCTCTAGTTGGTAATTGTAAGGAGAGGTGCTCGAGTGGTTGAAGAGGCACGCCTGGAAAGCGTGTATACCCCTAAAGGGTATCACGAGTTCGAATCTCGTTCTCTCCGCATCATTTTTTTACATTTTAATATTAATGAACGGCTGTTTTGACTTATCAAGGCAGCCGTTTGTTTTATATTGTTTTCGGGAATTCGGTTATTCCAATTCTTCAATAATCTTCTTTACATCTACCGGTTGTAATCGACCATATACCTTCTCGCCGATCATCACTACCGGAGCCAGTCCGCAGGCGCCTACACAACGCAGACAGTCTAATGAGAACTTTCCGTCCGGGGTAGTGTCACCGACTTCGATACCTAATACACGTTTGAACTCTTCCAGCAGTTTTTCTGAACCACGTACATAACAAGCTGTACCCATGCAAACAGAGATGGGATGTTTTCCTTTGGGAGTCATGGTAAAGAAAGTATAGAAAGTGACGACACCATACACTTTCGATACGGGAATTCCAAGTTTGGAAGCGATAATCCGTTGCGTTTCCTCGGGTAGATACCCTTGCAAATGCTGTGCCTCATGCAAAATATTGATAAGTTCGCCCGGTTTGTTTCCATGCTTGTCGCAGATCGTTTTGATTTGCTCTGCCATGTCACAGGCTAGTTTGATATCTGACATAATACTCTTCATTTAAAAGTTAATCAATCGCTTTGTTGAAATAATGTGTATGCAGGAGAGTTTCCGATTTCTCACCTAGCGGTTTGCCGAGATAATCCTCGTATAATGTCTTGATATACGGATTCTCGTGCGATTTGCGCAAAGGTTTGTTGGCGTCTTCACGGTAAAGTGCGTTGGCGCGTGCATAGAGTATTTCCGAGTTGCCGTGATGCAAAGGCTGCCCGCCGCCACCGATACAGCCTCCGGGGCAAGCCATAATTTCGATTACATGATATTCGTTATGTCCGTTCCGTATATCTTCCAGTAGATGACGAGCGTTGCCTAGTCCGTGTGCGATGCCTACTTTTAATTCAAATCCGTTTAGGTTAATGGTAGCACGACGGACGCCATTTAGTCCGCGTACCTGTTCGAAATTTACATTTTTCAAAGGTTCTCCGGTATAGATTTCATAGACAGAACGGAGGGCGGCTTCCATTACACCACCTGTTGTTCCGAAAATGACACCGGCACCTGTCGATTCACCCATCGGGTTGTCGAATGGGCTGTCCAGTACGAGAGGGAACCCGATATTGGCACGTTTAATTAGTCGTGCCAGTTCACGGGTAGAGATAGAATAATCCACATCGGGGATACCGTTCACTTTGAATTCATCACGTGCACATTCGTACTTTTTAGCCAGACAAGGCATGATAGATACGACAACCAGTTTTTCTCTGGGTATGCCCATTTTCTCCGCCCAATAGGATTTGGCAATGGAACCGAACATCTGTTGTGGGGAGCGGGCGGTGGACGGAATGTCCAGCATGTCCGGGAAATGATGTTCGAAGAAGTTGACCCATGCCGGACAGCAGGAAGTCAGGATAGGTAATCGTACGGATTTATCTCCGTTGAGATAGCGCGTCAGACGGTTTAGTATTTCCGATCCTTCTTCCATGATGGTGAGGTCGGCGGCAAAGTCAGTATCGAATACATAGTCGAATCCCAGTTCACGCAGTGCATAAACCATTTTTCCGGTTACCAGTGTGCCGGGAGGAAAACCGAATTCTTCGCCTAGGGCAGCACGTACGGCAGGGGCTGTTTGCACAATCACCACTTTATCCGGGTTAGCTAAGTCGTCGAGCAGGCGGTTCGTATAATCGCGTTCGGTCAGTGCACCTACCGGACAGACAGCTACGCATTGTCCGCAATAGGTACATTCGCTTTCCGTCATCATCCGGTCAAAGGCAGGGGCTATCGTCGTGTTGAATCCGCGACGGATGGCACCGAGCGCACCGACTGTCTGAACATCGTTACAGACACTTTCACAGCGGCGACAGAAAATACATTTATCCATGTTGCGCACGATGGAGGCAGTGATTTCCCGCTTGCGGGGAGAGAGCTCGCCTCCATTGAAAGGCATTTCGCGGATATTAAAGCGTAGCGCTAATGTCTGAAGTTCACAATTGCCACATTTGGGGCAGGTGAGACAGTCGTTGGGATGATCCGACAGGATAAGTTCGGCTACCACTTTGCGTGCGTTCATCACACGTAGCGTACTGGTTTTTACTACCATTCCTTCTGTGCAACGGGTAGCGCAGGCAGGAGCCAGATTGCGCCGTCCCATCACTTCAACCACACAAATACGGCAGGAAGCCGGATTATTTTTTATACAGGTTCCTTTCAGGTCGATATGACACAGCGTAGGTATATTGATACCGATTTTGATAGCGGCTTCAAGAATAGTGCTTCCCTCGGGCACAGTGATGAAATGACCGTCTATCTGGAGAGTAATTTGTTTTTCTTCCATAGTAAATAAGATTTTAGCAGACAAGAATAGCGTTGAATTTGCAGCGTGCCATACACATGCCGCATTTGATACATTTATCGGGAGCAATGACATGTGGCTTACGCACCAGTCCGCTGATAGCATCCGCCGGACAGTTTTTGGCGCATAGATGACAACCAATGCAACGTTCCGGACTGATGGTATATGTTAATAGTGATTTACATTGCTTGGCGCGACAAGTCTTATCCCGCACGTGCTCCATATATTCATCGTAGAAGTTATCCAATGTGGATAAAACGGGATTCGGAGAGGTTTGTCCCAGTCCGCAGAGGGCCGTATCTTTGATGACTTGTCCCAAAGTGGCAAGTGTGTCCAGGTCTTTTTCTGTGCCTTTTCCTTCTGTAATCTTGTTCAGTAGTTCCAACAGACGTTTGTTTCCAATGCGGCAAGGTGTGCATTTCCCGCAGGACTCTTCCACTGTAAAATCCAGATAAAAGCGGGCTACGGATACCATGCAGTCGTCCTCATCCATGACAATCATCCCTCCTGAACCCATCATGGAACCGGCCGAGAGAAGGTTGTCAAAGTCAATGGGAGTGTCCAGATGTTTTTCTGTCAGACAGCCGCCTGACGGTCCTCCTGTTTGTACAGCTTTGAACTTCTTTCCGCCTTTGATGCCTCCTCCGATTTCGTAGATTACTTCCCGAAGAGTAGTTCCCATCGGCACTTCGATCAGTCCGACATTATTAATCTTTCCGGCAAGAGCAAACACTTTGGTTCCTTTGGAACGTTCTGTGCCAATCGTTGCAAACCAGTCGGCTCCTTTGGTTAGAATAATGGGAATATTGGCAAGCGTTTCCACATTATTTACATTGGTTGGTTTTCCCAGATAACCGGATTCGGCAGGGAAGGGAGGTTTCAGAGTCGGCTCTCCCCGTTTTCCTTCCATCGAATGAATAAGGGCAGTTTCTTCTCCGCAGACAAAAGCTCCGGCTCCGTATCGTATTTCTATGTCGAAACTGAAATCTGTTCCTAAGATATGATCTCCTAGTAATCCGTATTCGCGTGCCTGATTGATAGCTGTTTTCAGTCGGTTGATAGCTAACGGATATTCGGCACGGATATATACTAATCCTTTGGTGGAACCAATGGAATAACCGCAGACACACATCGCTTCTACAATCGAATGTGGGTCGCCCTCCATAATGGAACGGTCCATGAATGCACCGGGATCTCCTTCGTCGGCGTTACAAACCACGTATTTGACATCTGACTGTTGTTTGTTGGCAAATTCCCATTTCAGTCCCGTCGGGAAACCGCCACCGCCACGTCCGCGAAGTCCCGAACGTTTGATAATATCAATAACGTCCGTCGGCTGTTTGTTAAGCAGACAATCGGCCAATGCAAAGTATCCTTCACGGGCGATATATTCTTCAATATTTTCGGGGTCGATAAAACCACAGTTACGCAATGCGATGCGGAGTTGTTTCCGGTAGAAATCCATGTGCTTGGAGTCGCTGACGGTATGTTCCGTTTTAGGATCTACATACAGCAACCGTTCGATTCTTCGTCCTCCGATGATATGCTCGTTGATGATTTCTTCCGCATCTTCGGGAGTGACTTGGGTGTAAAAGGTATTATCGGGGATAATTTTCACGATAGGACCTTTTTCACAGAAGCCGAAACAGCCTACGGTGATGACTTCTACTTTATCGGTGATTTCGTTCTTTTTGATGGCTTTTAGAAGATTGTCTGTAATACCTTGGCTGGAAGATGCCTTACAGCCTGTACCACCGCAGATCAGAATCTGAAGATGTTGCGCACCGGATGCCAGTCCGTAACACTTTTCAGTCACCTTTTCATTACTTTCTTCGCGCAATGAAAGATTGTGCTCTGCTCTCTTCCTGATTGTTGCCAAATCATGGATAGATAAAATTTTCATAAGTATCAGAATTGTTAGTCGGTTTTTTGCAAATATAATTCTTTGTTTGAAATAACAGCGTAGTCTCGTACAAATAAAATTGATCTTCGACGGAGGATTTAGGTAAATAAATCTCTATCTTCGTATTTAATAGGTATCAAACCTAAAAAATATAACTGAAATATGAGACGAATTTTACTTGGACTATGTTTTCTATCTTTTCTGAACATTGCATCCGGACAAGAGATTCCTTTGCCGGAAAAGATGCCGCAGGCACATCCGCGGGTACTGACTACTCCGGCGGGAAAGCAGGAAACATGGAAGCTGATTAAAAAAGAAGAATGGGCGAAAGATGTTTTCAATAAATTGAAGGAACGGACGGAAGTATATACGAACCTGACGGATGCTGAACCGGCGTGGTTGCTGTCTCGTTTGGCAATGTACTGGAAGTCTCATGCCACGGAAGTATATGTGAAAGGTGAAACGTTCGACCATGCAGGTGGTGAAAGAGCTCCTTATCCCACTGTGCGCTACACGGGAACCCGTGGCACAGCTGCTACCCACGGCCGTCCCAAATTGGCGGATGTCGTTCCTTATGATGATGAGGACGGGAATGTCACTTTCTGCAATAATGCACTTCCTGACCGTCCTATGGAGAGTGTACACCCATCCAAAACAGGCCGGAATATTGAAAGCCTGAACTGCGAAATCCTGGGAATTGCCCGTGATGCCGCTTTCCTTTATTGGATGACGGATGAAGAGAAATTCGCTAAACTTGCCGCAGGGGTCTTTGATACATATATGACAGGTATTTATTATAGAAACGTGCCCATCGACCTGAATCACGGCCATCAGCAAACATTGGTAGGATTGACTTCTTTCGAAGTCATCCATGAAGACGCACTCCATATCGCTGTCCCTTTATACGATTTTCTATATAATTATCTAAAGGCCAATTACCCGGATAAAATGGAAATCTACGCCGGAGCTTTTAAGAAATGGGCGGATAATATCATTGCGAACGGTGTACCTCATAACAACTGGAATTTGCTACAGGCACGGTTTATTATGAATGTCGGATTGGTATTGGAAGACAATAAGGAATATGCCGACGGAAAAGGACGTGAATATTATATCGACTATGTGATGAACCGTTCCAGCATCCGCCAGTGGAGTCTGACGCAATTGGCAGATTATGGTTTCGATATAAATACGGGAATTTGGGCAGAATGTCCGGGATATAGCAGTGTGGTAATCAATGATTATGCCAATTTCGTGAATCAGTTTGATACGAATCTGCAATATGATTTGGTGAAAGCAATGCCTGTATTGTCGAAAGCGGTAGCAACCACTCCCCAATATCTGTTTCCCAACCGTATGATTTGTGGCTTTGGAGATACGCATCCGGGATATTTGAGTACGAATTTCTTTATCCGTATGATACAGAATGCACAGGCGAACGGGAAGAAAGAACAGGAAAACTATTTCACGGCTTTATTGAAATGCCTGAACCCGGATTTGGGAAATGATAAAACAGAAAAGAAGAATGTGCGTGTATCTGTCAATTCCTTCTTTGAAGATAAACCGCTGGCGCTAAATCCCAAAGTGCAGCCGGGAAAGATAGAAGATTATGTTTCTCCTTTGTTTTATGCCCCCAATGTATCATGGCTGGTACAGCGCAACGGTATGCATCCGCGCAACAGTTTGATGATTTCGTTGAATGGCAGTGAAGGTAATCACATGCACGCTAACGGCATTTCGATGGAACTTTACGGAAAAGGATACGTATTGGGTCCGGATGCAGGTATCGGGCTTTTCTTGTACAGCGGACTGGATTATGCGGAATATTATTCTCAATTCCCCAGTCATAATACAGTTTGTGTGGATGGAATATCGAGCTATCCGGTGATGAAAAGTAACCATTCTTTTGATTTGCTTTCCTGTTTCCCGGCATCAGCGGAACCGGGCAAAGCATTTACGTCCGTTACTTACAGTAACCTTTATTTCCGTGAACCGGAAAGCAGGGCGGATCAGACCCGTATGATGAGTATTGTCACTACTGGGGCGGAGACGGGGTATTATGTCGATGTATTCCGCAGCCGGAAAGAGAAAGGAGGCGATAAGATGCACGATTACTTCTATCACAACCTTGGGCAGACTTTGACATTGACGGCAGCAGATGGCAGCGACCTGAATCTCCAGCCTACGGAAGAACTCGCCTTTGCAGGCGCACATCTTTACGCTTATTCCTATTTATATGATAAGAAAGTGGCTGCAACCGCTAAGGATGTCAAGGCAACTTTCACCATAGATATGAAAGATAAGGACGGCGATGATATATACATGAATCTTTGGATGAAAGGCGAACCGGATCGTGAAGTCTTTACGGCTTTGGCGCCAATGACCGAAGGGCTAAGCCGTACACCGAATATGCCCTATAATATAAAGGAGCAGCCGACGCTGACATTTGTTGCCCGTCAGCATGGAGAAGCTTGGAATCGTCCTTTTGTTTCGATATATGAACCGAGTACGAAAAAGGAACCGTCTACTATTCAGTCCGTCTCTTATTTTGATGTGGAAGGAGTAGGTTTAGAAGATTTTGCCGGAATCTGTGTGAAAAGCAAAAACGGACGTATAGATCATATCTTCTCTCTATCCGATGCTGCACAAACCGCTACTTATCAAGGAATGAAAGTGAAAGCGGATTATGCTGTTATCAGCAATGAATATGCAGGAAACCGGACGTTGTTTTTAGGGAATGGAACCCAATTGGTTGCACCCGGGGTAATGATTCAGACCGACAATGCCGCTAATGTATTGCTCGAAAAGAAAGAAGGGAAATGGTATATTATTTCTTCTGCTCCCTGTACGGTTGTTATCGGCGATAAGAAGATAAAATCCGATGCTTCGTCGGAGCCTATGTTGTTGCGTATCTGATGTTTCATTGGTAATAAAGAAAAATTGTATATCTTATCCGTAGTATGGTATATTATGGCCTAAGATGGAAATTGTTGCAATAAAAAACAAAAAAAGAGTGTTTAAACGTTTTTAATACTATATTTTTTCTAATTTTGTGGCTTTCTGTCCAAGTAGTATATAAAATGGACAGTAAGCCCTTTTTTTGTGGGTAAATATTTAGTGGGAAATATTTAGTGGGAAATAAATGATGGTATATGTGATGAGAAATGGTCGCAGGGTAATAGCTGCGTTATCATTTCTGTTATTATGTTGTGGTGTACATGTGCACGCACAACGGGTGGCTGTAAAGACAAATGCATTGGGTTGGCTGACCGCCAGTCCGAATGTAGAAGCAGAATTTGTATTGGGTAGTCATGTCTCCTTGAACATGGGGATTGCTGCGAACCCAATCAGTACAGACAACTTTAAAACGACTTTCACGCATTTTCAGCCTGAAGTTCGTTACTGGCTAAATCGTCCGATGGTGAGTCATTTTCTTGGAATCACCGCTTTCGTGAATAATTTTGATATGATGGTAAAAGATGTGCATCACAAAGGCGATGCATACGCCGCCGGTTTGACCTATGGATACGCATGGGTGCTGGGCGATCATTGGAACATCGAAGCAACTGCCGGAGTAGGTGTGTTGCGCTACCGTCAGTTTAAGTATGATAAGGGTACTCCGAAACCGGGTGCGGTCAACGATAGTAAGACTACCATTGCACCTGTCAAACTGGGGGTATCCTTTGTTTATATTATTCGATAACGAACATTAGCTAGTCAGAAAAGAGAATGAAAATCAATTTGAAACGTGATAGATTAACAGGTATACTTCTCGTGGCGATGATGT
>NZ_CATJGZ010000119.1:0-7326 GCF_949740115.1 Bacteroides sp. 41_26 | reverse complement strand
TTGACTTACGCGTTCCGTGACCGTAGAAATAAGAAAAGAAACTTCCGCGCTCTTTGGATACAACGTATCAATGCTGCTGCACGTCTTGAAGGAATGTCATATTCTAAGTTGATGGGCGGTTTGCACAAAGCCGGTATCGAAATAAACCGCAAGGTTTTGGCTGATTTAGCAGTAAATCATCCGGAAGCTTTCAAGGCTGTAGTTGCTAAAGCAAAAGCTGCTTAAGTTACACAGTGTAAGAATTATAGGTGCCGGTTGCTTTACAGCAACCGGCATTTTTCTTTTCCGGAACTCCCTCCGGACGGGAGAAAAAGTTATTTTGAGGGTAAACAAAAAGCTGCTTTTCCTTGTTTATCTCATACAAAGTTGTTACATTTGTGTAGTTAAAATATTAGCCGTATCGACTTGATCGGGAAACTCTTCAAATTAATCTGATAAACCGAGAACGCTTCAGCTCTCAATGGCGGGCCACATCCTTCGGGACAGCTTAATGCCGGTGGATTACAAAGAGGGCGAGCACTCAAATCTTGTTCTATCAGAGTTTCATCACATCGTCGGTGCGGCTTTTTTATACCCCTCCCCTTTATGATATTTTATTTTTCTGGTACAGGAAACTCTAAGTGGATTGCAGAGCAGCTTGCTGGTGTGCTGAAAGAACAATTGATATTCATTCCGGAAGCTATGCGGAATGCAGTTACCCATTATGAGCTGGCCGATAAAGAGAAGGTCGGTTTCGTATTTCCTATTTATTCCTGGGGGCCTCCTCCTATTGTTCTCCAATTCTTGCAGAGTTTATCTTTGTCTAATTATCATAGTCAGTATTTCTTTTTTGTGTGTTCGTGTGGTGATGATACCGGGCTGGCTCAGCAGGTGTTTTGCGACGCAGTGGCTGCAAAGGGATGGAGATGTGATGCGGGATTCTCAGTTACTATGCCTAATAATTATGTATTGCTTCCTGGTTTTGATGTAGATTCTAAAGAGGTAGAGAAACGGAAGCTGGATAATGCTGTTCAGAGAGTGGGCGAAGTGGGAGAGATGATAGAGGAGAGGACTAAATCTTTTCAGTGCAACGAAGGGCGTTTTCCTTTTATTAAGACGAAGTTGATCAATCCTCTTTTTATCAAGAAGGGCATATCAGTGGGGAAATTTCATGCAACGGATGCCTGCATTGCCTGTAAGCGGTGTGAGAAGGTTTGTCCGATGTTGAATATCGTGATGGTGGGTTGGAAACCGGTTTGGGGAGCAGATTGTACTTCCTGCCTGGCTTGCTATCATGTATGTCCGCAGAAGGCTGTGCAGTATGGGAAAGTCACAAAGAAAAAGGGGCAATACTTTAATCCGAATGTAAAATGACTGGCGGCTGCTGCCAGATTTCTAAAATCCGAATATAAAGTGTTCCCCGTAGTCCGCTGCCGTGTTATCTGATTTTTATCTGGCAGTTTGATAAATCTTCGATGATAGCCAGGCTCTCTACACGTACACCTTGCTCTTCAAGTGTTTTCCGGCCATTTTGAAAGGCTTTTTCTATAATGAATCCCATTCCTACCAGATTGGCGCCCGATTGCTTGATCAGGTCCAGCACACCGAGGGCGGCATTTCCATAGGCGAGAAAGTCGTCGACAAAGAGCACATTGTCTTCGGGGGTGAGGAAATCGGAGCTGATAACTACTTCATAGTCACGATCTTTGGTGAAGGAGTGTACGGTGGTGCTCAATGCGTTCTGAATGGTTTTGGGCGATTTCTTTTTGGCAAATACAACGGGGAGGTCCATGAGATAGCCGGTCATGATGGCGGGGGCAATGCCGCTGGCTTCTATGGTCATGATTTTATTGACATTGGTGGCGGCGAAGCGGCGAACAAATTCTACTCCGATGGATTTCATTAATACAGGGTCCATCTGATGGTTGATGAAGCTGTCTACTTTGAGGATACCGCCTTCAAAGCATCTTCCGTCTTGCTGTATTCTTTTCTTTAATAATTGCATAATGAATAAGGAAAATGGGGACATATCAACGTGTCATTTGCTGAGGAAGTTGATATGCCAATGCGTCAATTTGGGGAGGGAGGGCCTCCTGATTGGCGCATTGGTGTATTTATTATATATTGTTTCTCAGGTCTTTTACCCTTACTGCTTTGCCTTCGCTTTGGGGGAGAGAGCCTTTTTTGACCAATTTAAGTTTGGGGGTAACCAGTATTTCATCTTTAAGCTGGCGGGTGATTTCTTTGCGGATGCGCTCCAGTTCGATGTAGTTATCGGTAGAGAGATCGCTCAGTTCTACTTCGACGATCATTTCGTCTTGGTTGTTGACTGTCTCCAGGGTGATGAGGTAGTTGCTGCCCAATTGTGGGAATTGCACGAGTATCTTTTCCACCTGCATCGGGAAGATGTTGACTCCTTTGATAATGAACATGTCGTCACTGCGTCCTTTGATGCGGTCTATGCGCAGATGAGTGCGTCCGCAGGGGCATTTTCCGGGTAGGATGCGGGTGAGGTCGCGGGTACGGTAGCGGAGCAGGGGCATCATTTCGCGGTCGAGGGTGGTGAGTACAAGCTCTCCGATTTCTCCTTCCGGAACGGGTTCTCCTGTTTCGGGATCGATGATTTCTACAAAATAGCAGTCTTCCCAAAAGTGCATGCCGTTTTGTTCGGTGCACTCAAAGGCTACACCGGGACCGTTCATTTCTGTCATTCCGAAGCTGTTGTAGGCTTTGACGCCCAGCATGCGTTCTATTTTCCTCCGTTGTTCGTCTGTGTGAGGTTCGGCTCCGATGACGAGGGTTTTCAGGGTGGTGCCTGTGGGGTCCAGTCCTTCTTCCTGAAAGACTTCTGCCAGGCGTATGGCGTAGCTGGGAATGGCATGCAAGGCGGTGGTTTTGAAATCGTTGATGAATTTTATCTGCCGTTTGCTGTTGCCTGCGGCGGCTGGTACGGTGAGTGCTCCCAAACGTTCGGCTCCGTACTGGAATCCGAGGCCACCGGTAAACATACCGTAACCGGAACTGTTTTGAAATACATCCGTTTTGCGGATGCCTACCATGTAGAGGCAACGGGCAACGAGGTTTGCCCAGGAGTCGAGGTCGTGCTGTGAATGTACGATGACGGTGGGGTTTCCGGTGGTTCCACTTGAGGAGTGGATGCGTACGCCATCTCTTTGCATGTTGCCGGCTACGAGTCCGAAGGGGTAGTAGGCGCGCATGTCGGTTTTGGTGGTGAAGGGTATTTTCCGGATGTCGTCCAGTGTCTGGATGGACTGGGCGGTGATGCCGTGTTCTTTAAAGACCTTTTGGTAATAAGGAGCATTTGCTGCTATCGAAACTGTTTTCCGGAGCCGTTGCAGTTGTAGTTCGTTCAGCTTTTCGCGGCTCATGGTTTCTATATCTTCTTCCCAGTATGTTGTATTCATGGTTTTTATTAATTGGAGCAATGGAGTTGATGTGCCAATTGTGCTGCGGTGGTTTGGACGCGGACAATTGGCACATTGTGTTGTATCACATTGGTGTTATTTGATTAATTTTTCGGCTATTTCCTTGCCGGCTTCCAGTGCCTGGAGGTTCATGTCTACGATGGCCTCTCCTTTGCGTTGGAATATCTCACGAATGCTGTCTTGTATTTTCTGGTAGTCGATGCCCAGGAATGGGATGGTGGCTCCCAGCAATACGATGTTGGCTACGCGTGCCGAGCCTACTTCTTTGGCTACTTTGTCTACATTGAGCACTACTTTGTGGGGGAGTTTGCCGATTTCGGCCAGTACGTCTTCCTGTGCGGGATAGTTGGGGATGTTGACGAACGGTGTTTCGTTGGTCACCAACCAGCCTTCGGGGCTGAGGTAGGGCAGGTAGCGTAGTCCTTCCATGGGTTCGAGTGAGATGATGAGGTCGCACTTTCCGGAGGGGATGAGGTCTGACGCAATGGGTTGGTCGCTGATGCGGAGGTTGGATTGTACGTCTCCTCCGCGCTGGCTCATGCCGTGTACTTCGGCTTGCTTCATGTATAGCCCGTCTTTCAGGGCTGCCTTACCGATGACTGTGGCGATTGACAGAATGCCCTGTCCGCCTACTCCTGATAGTATGATGTCTTTTTTCATGGTTTACTTGTTTCTTTTTTTACGTGCTAATGTTTGGATACACTCTCTGCGGGGGATGATGACTGACACGCCGTGGTAGTTGAGTTCTTCGCGTATGATCTGTTTCATTTCTTCGTAGTTTTTTTTCAGCGGGGTCATCACGCGGATGTGTGCGGGGTCAACTCCCAGTCCTGTGCAGATGGCTTCGATGCGTCCTGTTCCGGCAGAGTCTTGTCCACCGGTCATGGCGGTGGTTTCGTTGTCGGAGATGACGATGGTTACATCGGCATTTTCGTTGACGCAGTCCAGCAGTCCGGTCATGCCGGAGTGTGTGAAGGTGGAGTCGCCGATAACGGCTACGGCGGGGGAAAGTCCTCCGTCGGCAGCACCTTTGGCCATGGTGATGGAGGCGCCCATGTCTACGCAGGAGTTGATGGCGTTGAAGGGTGCGTTGGCTCCCAGTGTGTAGCAGCCGATGTCGCTGAATACTTTGTGTGTGGGGTATTCTTCGGTCAGCACCTGGGTGAGTGTGATGTACATATCACGGTGTCCGCAACCTTCACATAGGGCGGGTGGGCGCATTTCGACTACGGAAGGTACGCTGAATTCGGATTTGTTTTCTTTGCCCACGGCACGTGCCACGGAGTCTGGGTTCAGTTCTCCGTCTTGTGAGAGTGTGCCGTCGAGGCGTCCTTTTACTTTGAGTCCGATGCCCAGATAGCCTTTGAGTTGTTTTTCGACGAAAGGCTGGCCGTCTTCGAGGACGAGTATTTCGTCACAGGCTTTCACGAGCTGCATCAGTTGTTTTTTGGGGAGTGGGTATTGGCCTATTTTGAGTACGGGGTATTCGCAACCTTCCGGATAGTTTTCCATGAGGTAGTTGTAGCCGATACCGCAGGCGATGATGCCCAGTTTCTTGTTGGGGCCGTCGGTGTATTTGTTGTAGGGTGATGCTTCGGAAGCGCGGATAAATTCGTCCTGGCGGGCCAGCAGTGCTTTGTAGCGTTTGCGTGCATTGCCGGGCAGGAGGATAAACTGGCGGGGATCTTCGGCAAAGGCGATTTCGTTTTGTGGTTTTTGCGGTTTCTGTTCTACGCCGGAACGTGAGTGTGCCAGGCGGGTTACCATGCGCAGCAACAGGGGTTCGCCGGTTTTTTCGGAGAATTCAAATCCATTGTACACCATGTCGTAGGCTTCCTGCTGGTTGCTGGGTTCGTACATCGGGATGAGTGAGAAGTCGCCATAGAAGCGGCTGTCTTGTTCGTTCTGTGAGGAGTGCATGCTGGGATCGTCGGCGGCTACTACGATCAGGCCACCTTTTACGCCGGTGATGGCTGAGTTGATGAAGCAGTCGGCAGCTACGTTCATGCCTACGTGTTTCATGCAGACGAGTGCGCGTTTGCCAACGAAGGACATGCCCAGGGCGGCCTCCATGGCTGTTTTTTCGTTGGCTGCCCAGCGGTTGTGTATGTTTCTTTCACTCGTAATGGGAGACATCTGGATGTATTCCGTTATCTCGGTTGAAGGGGTGCCCGGATAGGCGTACACGCCTGAGAGTCCGGCATCCAGTGCAGCTTGTGCAATGGCTTCGTCGCCAAGTAAGAGTTGCTTGCTCATATCTTTGTTTTTTAATTAGTGTTAGTCACGGTTATTTTTATTTAGTAGTCAGGTAGTTAAGTAAGTAGTAAAGCGAGTAGTTAAGTAGTTAAGCAGTCAAGTAGTTAAGTAGAAATGTTTCATTTTATCTATTCTACTTGCTACTTGACTACTTGACTACTTAACTACTTACTTTACTACTCGCTTGCCTACTTCTAGTCTTTGGCAAAGATACATTTTTACGGTCATTTTATCACAGAATTACTTGAAAATCTTTCTTTCGTTCAGTGCTTTCCAGTATTTTCTGGCATTTGCCATGTGGTCGGTATAGTTGGATGCAAAGTTGTGGGTGCCCGAGAAATCTTCTTTGGCACACATGTACAGGTAGTTGTGGCGGGTGTAGTTGAGTACGCTGTCTATGCCTTTGGCTGAGGGGATGCGTATCGGTCCGGGAGGGAGCCCGGTGTTGGTATAGGTGTTGTAGGGCGATTCTACGCGCAGGTTTTCGTTGGAGATTCTTCTCAGTCCGAAGTCTTGCAGGGCAAATTTGATGGTAGGGTCTGCCTGAAGGGGCATTCCGGTGTGCAGGCGGTTGATGTAGAGTCCGGCTACGGTGGGTTTTTCGGCGTTGTTGTTCGTCTCTTCTTCCACAATGGAGGCGAGGGTGCACACCTCTTCGGGGCTCATGCCGATGGCCTGGGCTTTGGCGAGGCGTTCGGCGTTCCAGAATTTCCGGTGTTCCTTCTGCATGCGTTCAAAGAAATCGTTGGCGCTCATGTCCCAGTACACTTGGTAGGTTTCGGGGATGAAGAGGCAGGGCATGGTTTCGGGGTTGTAACCCAGTTGCTGCTGGAAGGCGGGGTCGAAAAGGGGGGCAGCTATTTCGGCAGAGTCTATCATGAGTTGGCGGGCTACGCTGCGTGCCAGGCGGTCGAGGGTACGAACGCTGCCGATGGTGAGGTTGATGGGCTCCTGATAGCCGCGGGAGAGGCGGCTGTAGACGTGATAGGCGTTGTCGCCGGGGCGAATGGGGTATCGTCCGGTGTGGATTGTTTTTTCGAGTTGCCGGTATTTGGCCAGCCAGCGGAATCCGGTGAGGGTGGTGGGATGGCCGTAGGTTTTCACCTTATTATATATGGAGTCGGCTGTGTCGTCGCGGTCGATGTATACGTAGACGGTGCGGGCCGGATGAAACTGTGGATACAGAAGGTAATAATAAACGGTTCCGGCAGCTGTTGCGCAGGCGATAAGGAGGATGGCCAGGAGGCTGATGAGGATTTTTTTCTTTTTCTTTTCCATGGGGAATGTTGACGTTATAAAAACGGGTCAAAGGTAACAAGAATCCGAGTAATTCCGGAGGTTTTGCAGGGGAAATATTTGGAGGGGAGGAGCGGAATTTGTAGAAAATAGGCAAGGCGTTGGCTGCATGGAGGCAAGGCGTTGGCTAGATGAAGGCAAGGCGTTGGCGTTTTCACCACGGAGGACACAGAGTTTTTTTAGATCTTTGATGAAACGCAGATAAATAATGAGCATATTGGCAAATTATTCATACTTCACCACAGAGTGACACAGAGTTTTTTAATCTTTATTGAAACGCAGAATTCTAAGACCTGCGCAAATATTTGTGCAAGAAAAAACAGTTAAATAAGTTAAATGGGTTGCTATC
>NZ_CATJGZ010000118.1:0-76066 GCF_949740115.1 Bacteroides sp. 41_26 | reverse complement strand
TTAGCATGTAGCTAAAATATAAAAGGATAGTTGAAGCCTTTCTCTATCTCTTTCTCCTTGGGAGAGGGGCGGAGAAAGGCTTCTTTTTTATTCTTTAACACTTATCATTGCAACATTTTTCTAATACCTGCGTCTAAAGGATAAACGACGCAGACATACGTTCGATTAAAAGACATTGACTTTGGAAAACGAGATAGAACTGATAAAGGGCTGCCGGGCAGGGAAAGATTCCGCTCGAAAGGAGCTTTATACCCTCTATTCTAAGCAGATGCTGGCGGTATGTTACCGTTATACGGGCGATATGGATGCGGCCCATGATGTGTTGCACGACGGTTTTATCAAGATATTCACCAATTTCTCGTTTCGTGGAGAGGCATCACTGTCTACATGGATCACGAGGGTGATGGTAACTCAGGCACTTGATTATCTCCGACGGCAAAAACGCATCACACAGGTGATGGTTCATGAAGAACAACTGCCCGATATCCCCGATATATCATCTGATAGAGGAAGTAGTATCTCCGAAGAACAACTGATGGCGTTTGTGGCTGAACTACCCGATGGGTGCCGAACCGTGTTTAACCTCTATGTGTTTGAGGAGAAGTCGCACAAAGAAATAGCAGGCATGCTTCATATAAAAGAGCATTCGTCTACTTCGCAACTTCACCGGGCCAAATATTTGTTAGCAAAAAGGATTAAAGAATATAGAAACCATGAAGAGAGAAAATGATGAAATAACCGATCTGTTCCGTTCGCGTCTTGGGCATGCCGAGATGACGGTAAGGGATGGTTTTTGGGAAGAGTTGAGCTGTGATGTGGCAGTTAGTAGCCATCAGCGCCGTCGTGTGCTATTCTTCCGGGTAGCTGCCGCAGCCTCTGTTTTATTAGTGCTGGCAGCATCTTCGGCAGCTTTCTGGTTTTTCTCACCGAAAGAAGAAATAGAAGAGGCATTTACACAATTAGCAGTTTCCGGTGTAGGAAATCTGGATGGTGATCGGGTGAATCAATCGTTCTCACCTGCCCATACCGAACCGGTATTGCAGAAACCGGCTCTTGGTCGGTATGCTATGTTGGTTCAGTCCGAAGGAGAAGAGGATGATTCGATATCAGTAACTGTATCTTTGTCATTCAGCTTTTCATCAACCACCTCAAGTCATCATGGGTATGGAAGAGAAACGGAGAATTCCGGAGAAAATATTTGGAAGGCAGGAGTAAACAATGAGCCTGCTACTACTGTTACAGAAGAACAACCTGTGAAGCCGGTGTTGGCAGAGGTTAAGAAACCACGTACCTGGGCTGTGAAAGCTGCTGTTGGTACGGCTCTTCCGGCAGAAAACGGGAAATATAAGATGCCTGTAATGGCAGGTGTCACGGTAGAGAAGATGTTGAATAAGTACCTGGGAGTAGAAACCGGATTGACTTATTCAAATCTTCGTTCAGAGAATCAGAATCTTCATTATCTGGGTGTTCCGGTAAAAGTGAATGTGCATCTGGCGGAAACAAAGAAGCTGGATTTGTATGCTTCTATAGGAGGAATAGTTGAAAAATGTATAGCAGGTGCGCCGAATAATGATTTTAAGAATGAGCCTGTACAGTTGGCTGTAATAGCCGGAGTAGGGGTTAATTATAAAGTAAATGACCGGATAGCACTTTTTGCAGAGCCGGGAGTATCGCATCATTTCAATACGGATTCAAAACTTGAAACGATACGTACAAAGCGTCCCACGAATTTTAACCTTATGTGCGGAATTCGCATGACTTATTAACCATTAAAAGAACGAACGTTATGAAAAAGACATGGATACTGCTGCTCACCGTTTTTGCGGTTTTCGCATTGACCGGATGCAGTAAAGAAACCCTGGACTATAATAATCCGGATGTTGATCTTTTTGTGAAGCAACTCAAAGCCGGAACCTATAATACAAAAAATGACAAAGGGATTGTTGAAGTCCCTCATTTTACCGAAAATGACATTCCCGAATTGCTGAATTATGCCGAGGATATGAGTGTGATCCCCTCATTTCCTTCCGTATATAACAGCAATAGTGGCAAGATCCGTTTGGGCGAATGTATTTTATGGACAGTAGAAAGTATTCGTCTGGGTTTTCCGGCTTCGATGGGGTGTCATATGGTAGAAGTGAATGCCGAAAATTACGAAGCAATCTATTTCTTGTCCGATGAAGAACTGCTGGATGCTGCAGTCCGTTACCGTCGCTGGTGGGAAAACAGGCAGTATCCGCGAACGGCATGGACCATTGATCCTTGCTACGACGAGCCGCTTTGTGGTAGCGGTTACCGCTGGTGGTAGGGTAGACTAAACAACTGAACATGGCTAAACGTTTTAATCTATTGCTGCTGATTTTTTCAGTGGCCGGGACAGTACATGCCCGATGGAAAAAGAAGGATGTACTACTAACTTATTAAAATGATTAATGCATTAGAGAATGACGAAGCGCTTTATATTATTTATATTAATCAGTCTGACTGCCTCAGTAGTCTGTTCGCAAGAATGGACCACACAGGATTCTATTAAATTGAATCGAATCCTGCAGGGCAACGAAGAGATTAAACTGAACCCGGAGGCTGTGAAACAGATTGATTTCGGTTCTGAAGTTATGGGCACTCCTCTCATGTCTACAGAAAAGAGCTGGATGTTGCCGGATGCGACGCTTCCGTCTGTATTGCCTAATACGTTGCCACTGAATAAAAAACAGATGCTTACCCTGCGTCCTTATAAGCCGAATACACCTTATGACTGGGATCCGGTATATCAAAAAAAGATAAAAGTAGGGCAGGACACCTGGCGGGGAGATCCCTTTTATAGGATAAAGACGCTGAGATCCTATACTAACATGGAAAAAGTTCCTCAAAAGCCGAAAAGAACAGGAGGGGTACCATCCGATATTGAAGCTGTGAACCTGCGATATAATCCGTTGATGGGGCAGGCAAATGGTGCAATGGCGGGTGTGGGCATTGGTGGCCTTGATTTTATGTCTATCTTTACAAAAGATTTTTGGGATGTGAAAGGGCGTGAACGACGCGGCCGTACGTTAGAGGTACTGAAAGTCTATGGCGATTCGACTACCAGGCTTATTCCGATGCCTATATTGCAGCCCATCGCTCATTGAACTATCTGAAAGCCCGATTTGTTTAGTAAATAGTTAAGGAGTATTCAGCATTCAAATAATTTAGTTGAAACGCAGATTAACGCAAATTTTCGCAAAGAATTGATTCAATTCAATTCAATTATCGCGTTGCTTTATAGTTTGCGAAAATTTGCGTTAATCTGCGTTTAATAAAAGACGTATTAGTATACAAAATAAAATCAAAACAAATTCAGTTTATGAATAGAATTTCTACTCTATTGGGTATTCGTTACCCTATCATTCAAGGCGGTATGGTGTGGTGCAGCGGTTGGCGTCTGGCATCGGCAGTAAGTAATTCAGGTGGATTGGGACTTATTGGCGCTGGGTCTATGCATCCGGAGGTTCTTCGCCAGCACATCCGTAAATGTAAGGCAGCTACCGATTTTCCTTTTGGAGTAAATATCCCTTTGATGTACCCTCAAATTGAGGAGATAATGAATATTGTGGTCGAAGAAGGAGTGAAAATAGTATTCACCTCTGCCGGTAATCCTAAAACGTGGACAGGTTGGTTAAAAGAACGTGGTATAACTGTCGTCCATGTAGTGTCTTCTTCTAAATTTGCTGTGAAGTGTGAAGAAGCCGGAGTAGATGCTGTTGTTGCTGAAGGTTTTGAGGCAGGCGGACACAACGGGCGCGAAGAGACGACTACATTCTGTCTTATTCCGGCAGTACGTCGTGCAACGACTCTTCCTTTGATTGCTGCCGGCGGTATTGCTACAAGCGAAGGTGTTCTGGCTGCTATGGTGCTGGGGGCCGAAGGTGTACAAATAGGTACCCGTTTTGCACTGACTTATGAAAGTTCTGCCAGTGATGTTTTCAAAGAGTACTGTCTGCGGCTGAATGAAGGTGATACGAAATTATTACTTAAAAAATTAGCCCCCACCCGTTTGGTTACGAATCATTTTCGTAATGCGGTAGAAGAAGCTGAGGCGCGTGGTGCTTCGGCAGATGAACTGCGTGAACTATTGGGAAGAGGGCGTGCGAAGAAAGGTATTTTTGAAGGTGATCTTGAAGAAGGAGAATTGGAAATAGGACAAGTAGCTGCTTTGTTTCGTCAGCAACAATCGGTGGCAGAAGTTATGAAAGAACTGACTAAAGAGTTGAAAATTGAAAGTTAGGCAGCGCTTCTATAATTGACAATTGACCACTGTCCATTGTCAATTGTCCACTGTCCATTATAGAAGCGCAGCTAACTTTCAATTTTCAACTTTCAATTTTCAATTCCAAAAACATCCGCTATAGCCTTATACACTACTTTACCTTCTACTATATTAAGGCCGAGTGCTAATGCGGGATCATCTTTACAGGCTTGTTTCCATCCTTTTCCGGCAAGAGCTTTTATATACGGTAGTGTTGCATTTGTCAATGCTAAGGTAGAGGTATATGGTACGGCTCCCGGAATATTGGCTACAGCGTAATGTACGATGCCATCTATTATATAGGTTGGGTCACTGTGTGTGGTGGGATGTGAAGTCTCGAAACATCCTCCCTGGTCAATGGCCACATCTACTAATACCGTACCCGGTTGCATCATTTTCAGCATATCACGTGTAATGATGTGAGGAGCTTTATCTCCCGGAATAAGTACGGAACCTATCACGAGATCTACCGTCGGCAATTCCATTTTTAATCGTAGCTCTGAAGCATAGAGTGTTTTTACGTTTTTGGGTAATGTTTCGCTTAAATAACGTAAGCGGGCCAGGTTGATATCAGCTATTGTTACGTCTGCTCCCATGCCTGCTGCCATTTGTGCTGCATTACTTCCTACGATACCACCACCAAGAATCAGCACTTTGGCCGGTTTTACACCGGGTACACCGCCCAACAAGATTCCTTTACCACCTTGCGGACGTTCCAGAAAACGGGCTCCCTCTTGGGTTGCCATTCGTCCGGCAACTTCACTCATCGGTATTAACAGGGGGAGTGAGTGATCTGCCTTTTCTACAGTTTCATACGCCAGGCATACAGAACCATTCTCCATCATTGCCAGTGTCAACTCTTTATCGGAGGCGAAGTGGAAGTAAGTGAACAGTAATTGTCCCTTTTTAATAAGCTTGTACTCAGGAGCTATCGGCTCCTTTACCTTCACAATCATTTCGGCAATGGCATAAACTTCTTCCATTGTCGGCAGAATCTGTGCACCCACGGCTGTGTATGCCTCGTCCGGAAAGCCGCTGTTGATACCTGCAGTATGCTGTATATACACAGTATGCCCGCATTTCACAACTTCAGCAACTCCGGAGGGTGTCATACCCACGCGATTCTCATTGTTCTTGATCTCCTTTGGTACTCCGATAATCATAATGTTATTGTATTAAGGATTAATTATAGGCGAATGTACGGAAAAGATCCTTATACTATTACTCGTAACCGGATGTTTAACAGCATATTGTCAAAAATGAGTAGCCTTTGACTATTTCTGTTTATAATAGGTCGATCTTACTGTTTTTTGAATTAATTCTGCCGGTGGGTTTTAATATTTACCCGGAATGACGTACATTTGTGATTCTAAATAGATAAGTACTGTATCCTAATTAAATGATCGTATCATTGAAACGCAGATTATCGCAAATTTACGCAAAGAATATCGTCCCTTAAGTGCAGCAAGCCATCTAATCTGCGAAAATCTGCGATCATTTGCGTTTCAATAAAACATTGGTATAGTATGAATTAAATTTGAAGTACCACTTAATGAACTATATGAAACTATATATTGCAGCTTTGTTGCTTATCTGTAGTGTACAGGCTTTTTCGCAGGAAAAGCCACAGGCATCTTTTGTCCCGCCATTTGACTTTCCGTTGACTTTGAGTGGTAATTTCGGAGAAATACGTACCAATCATTTTCACGGCGGGCTCGATTTTAAGACCGGAGGTGTTATTGGAAAGCCGGTTCGGGCGTTGGCAGACGGGTATATCTCACGTATTCGTGTTACTCACGGATCGGGGTATGTACTCGATGTTTGTTATGATAATGGCTATTCTACCATCAATCGGCACCTTAGCGGATTTACAGGAGCTATTGCAAAGCGGGTAGAAGATTTGCAGTATAAAGAGGAGAGCTATGAAGTGGAGATTGTTCCCGAACCGGGTGAATATCCTGTCAAAGCAGGACAACAGATTGCGTGGAGTGGTAACACAGGCTATTCTTTTGGTCCACACTTGCACCTGGATGTCTTTGAAACGGCTACGGGTGATTATGTAGATCCGATGCCTTTTTTCCTTAAAAAGATCAAAGATACGACTGCACCGAAAGTGGAGGGTATTATGTTGTTTCCTCAGCCGGGCAAAGGGATAGTGGAAGGAAGTCCGGAACATCGTACATTCTTACCTAATGTGGCACATCCTGTTGAAGCCTGGGGAGTGATTGGCACCGGTATCAAAGCATACGACTACATGGATGGAGTACACAATCGTTACGGAGTACATACGGTTGTCCTTACCGTAGATGGGGAAGAGGTGTTTCGCAGCACTGTGGATCGTTTTTCTCAGGAAGAGAACCGGATGATAAATTCCTGGACATGCGGACAATACATGAAGTCGTTTATTGATCCGGGAAATACCCTTCGTTTGCTGAAGGCCTCTAATGGTAATCGCGGTTTGGTGACTATTAATGAAGAAAGAGACTATCAGTTTTTGTATACGCTGACGGATGCGTTTGGCAATACTTCACGATGTCGTTTTACGGTGCGTGGAAAAAAACAGCCGATAGAGCCGTTACAACACCGTGAGAAATATTTCTTTGCCTGGGATAAAACCAATTTTCTGCAAGAACCGGGGTTAACGTTGGTTGTACCCAAAGGAATGCTTTATGATGATGTTGCTTTGAATTATCAGGTAAAAGCCGATAGTGGTGCCATTGCTTTCACCTATCAGTTGCATGATAAACCTGTTTCATTGCATAACAGTTGTGAATTGCGCATTGGCTTGCGACGTAAACCAATAGAGGATACTACGAAGTATTATGTGGCACGTGTAACTCCCAAAGGTTTGTATGGTGCAGGCGGTAAGTATGAAGACGGGTTTATGAAAACGCGCATTCGTGAGTTAGGCACTTACACGGTTGCAATAGATACAGTCCCTCCTGTGATTACTCCGGTCAATCCTAAAAATTGGGCACGTACGGGAGAAATAGTGTATACCATCAAAGATAAGTCTACCGGAATCCGTTCTTATCGCGGAACCATTGACGGGAAGTATGCGTTATTTGGCAGGCCCAATATGATTCGTTCACAGTACGTATACAAGCTTGATCCGAAGCGTGTGAAGAAAGGCGGTAAACATACAGTAGAGATGGTCGCCACGGATGACTGTGGCAATGAAACGGTGGTGCGTAACACTTTCGTATGGTAAATAATCACATAATTAAGTAATATAACAACAATGAACAAGAAACTGATCCTTTGTGCTGCCTTTCTTGTGGCGGCTGTGGCGAATGCTTTCGCCTGTACCAATCTCATTGTCGGTAAGAATGCTTCTGCTGATGGTTCAACCATCGTTTCCTATTCTGCCGATTCATACGGACTCTTCGGAGAATTATACCACTATCCGGCTGCTACCTATAAGAAGGGGACTTTGCTCGATGTCTATGAGTGGGATACCGGTAAATATCTCGGGAAGATTGAACAGGCACGCCAGACCTACAATGTCATTGGTAATATGAATGAGTTTCAGGTGACTATCGGTGAAACTACTTTTGGTGGACGTCCCGAACTGGTCGATTCTACCGGTGTCATCGATTATGGAAGCTTGATTTATATCGGTTTGCAACGTTCGCGTACGGCGCGTGAGGCTATTAAGATTATGACGGATCTCGTGCAGGAGTATGGCTATTATAGTAGCGGAGAGTCTTTCACTATTGCCGATCCGAATGAAATATGGATCATGGAACTAATAGGTAAAGGGCCCGGAATCCGTGGAGCTGTATGGGTAGCTGTCCGCGTGCCCGATGATTGTATTTCGGCACATGCCAACCAGTCGCGCATCCATCAGTTTGATATGAATGATAAGGAGAATTGCCTCTATTCGCCGGATGTGATTTCTTTTGCCCGCGAGAAAGGATACTTCAGCGGTGTGAATAAAGATTTTAGTTTTGCCGATGCCTATGCTCCGCTTGATTTTGGTGCACGCCGCTTTTGTGAGGCCCGTGTGTGGAGTTACTTCAATATGTTCACAGATCAGGGTAAGGCATTCCTTCCCTATATACAGGGTGAGACAAATGACCCCATGCCGTTGTTTATAAAACCGAATCGTAAAATTTCTGTGCAGGATGTACAGAATGCAATGCGTGATCATTATGAAGGAACACCGCTCGACATTAGCAATGACTTTGGTGCCGGTCCTTATAAAACTCCTTATCGTCTCTCTCCGTTGAATTTCAAGGTGGATGGTCAGGAATTCTTCAATGAGCGTCCTATCTCTACTCAGCAGAGTGGATTTGTATTTGTAGCACAGATGCGTGCCAGTATGCCCGATGCGGTGGGTGGAGTGCTCTGGTTTGGTACGGATGATGCGAATATGACAGTTTTCACTCCGGTATATTGCTGTACGGATAAAGTTCCAGTATGTTACACCCGCGTAGGTGGAGCCGATTATATTACTTTCTCCTGGGATTCTTCTTTCTGGATTTTCAACTGGGTATCCAATATGGTATATCCCCGCTATGATCTTATGATTGGTGATATCCGTGCTACACAGCACGAATTGGAAGGTACCTTCCATGAGGCACAGGCCGGTATTGAGAGTATGGCTACCCGTCTTTATCAGAAAAATCCGGATGAAGCAAAAGCTTTTTTAACCAATTATACCAATATGACGGCACAAAGCACTTTTGACACCTGGAAACGGTTGGGCGAGTTCATTATTGTGAAATATGCTGATGGGGTAATTCGCAAAATGAAAGATGGTAAATTTGAGCGCAACTCTATTGGTCAGCCGGCAGGTGTTATCCGTCCGGGGTATCCGAAAGAATTCCTTGAAGAATACGTAAAACAGACGGGTGAACGCTATAAAGTGAAAGAGTAAATAATAGATTATTTAAAATTATTTATTAGGAATTCTTATTTTATTCTTTTACATTTGTGACTCTGAGAAAAGATTAATCAAACATTAACCAATAAATAACAATCTAAATGGAGAATCAGGAACTCATCAAGCAGGTAACTGAGAAAGCCGAAAAATGGCTAACCCCGGCCTATGATGCCGAAACTCAGGCTGAAGTGAAACGTATGTTGGCAAACGAAGATAAAACTGAGTTGATAGAAGCATTCTATAAAGACCTTGAATTTGGTACAGGCGGTTTACGCGGTATCATGGGTGTTGGTAGCAACCGTATGAATATCTATACAGTGGGTGCTGCTACGCAGGGACTTTCCAACTATCTGAAGAAGAATTTCAAAGATCTCCCTCAGATTTCTGTAGTGGTAGGATATGATTGCCGTAACAACAGTGATCTTTTTGCCCGTATCTCTGCTGATATATTCTCTGGTAATGGTATTAAAGTGTATCTGTTTGAAGATATGCGTCCTACACCGGAAATGTCATTTGCCATTCGTCATCTTGGTTGTCAGAGTGGTATCATCCTGACAGCTTCTCACAACCCGAAAGAATACAACGGTTATAAGGCGTACTGGGACGATGGTGCACAGGTATTGGCTCCGCATGACAAAGGGATTATTGACGAAGTAAACAAGGTAACTTCGGCTGCCGATATTAATTTTAAGGGTAATCCTGATTTGATTCAGATTGTTGGTGAAGACATCGACAAACCTTATTTGGATATGGTAAAGACTATCTCTATCGATCCGGAGGCTATTGCTCACCAGAAAGATATGAAGATCGTTTATACACCGATTCATGGTACGGGTATGAAACTTATTCCGCGTGCATTGAAGATGTGGGGATTTGAGAATGTATATACCGTTCCCGAACAGATGATTAAGGATGGTAACTTCCCGACTGTAGTTTCTCCGAATCCGGAAAATGCCGAAGCATTGACTATGGCTGTGAATCTGGCTAAAGAGATAGATGCCGACTTGGTGATGGCAAGTGATCCTGATGCCGACCGTGTAGGTATTGCCTGCAAAGACGATAAGGGCGAGTGGGTACTTATCAATGGTAACCAGACTTGTCTGATGTATCTGTATTACATCATCACTCAGTACAAGAAGTTGGGTAAGATGACCGGCAAGGAGTTCGTTGTGAAGACTATCGTAACTACTGAACTTATCAAGAAGATTGCTGAAAAGAATAATATTGAAATGCTTGATTGCTACACCGGTTTCAAATGGATTGCCCGTGAAATTCGTCTGCGTGAGGGTGAAAAAGTATATATCGGTGGTGGAGAAGAAAGCTATGGTTTCCTTGCCGAAGATTTCGTTCGCGATAAAGATGCTGTTTCTGCTTGTTGTCTCATCTCTGAAATAGCTGCATGGGCAAAAGATAACGGTAAGTCATTGTATGAAATGCTGTTGGATATCTACGTAGAATACGGATTCTCTAAAGAAAAGGGTATCAGCGTAGTGAAGCCGGGTAAGAGTGGTGCCGAAGAGATCAAACAGATGATGGTAGACTTCCGCAACAATCCTCCACGCGAATTAGCTGGCTCTAAAGTAATTCTTTGGAAAGACTTCCAGACTTTGAAGCAGATTGATGCTGACGGTCGTGTGACAAAGATTGATATGCCGGATAAATCAAATGTTCTTCAGTATTTCACTGAAGATGGTGGTAAGGTTTCTATCCGTCCGTCGGGAACAGAACCTAAGATTAAGTTCTATATCGAGGTGAAGGGCGAGATGGGCTGTCGCAACTGCTTTGCCAGTGCCGATGCTGCCGCTGACGAGAAGATCGAAGCTGTAATGAAATCATTAGGTATTTAGTGGTGCTTCCCGCACGGGGAGATACGCTGAGCGATAATAAAAAAGCGGCTGGTTCGAATAGGACCAGCCGCTTCTTTTATTACTTCATGCCTTTCAAAGGCAAATATTTATTGGTATCTGTTTTCAATGTGCCAGTATGGTAGAATTATGTTTGAGAGGAGAAGAGTTTAAATTAGATCATTACTTAGATATAAAGTAGAAAAATCTTAGATAAATGCTGATATGGTGGTAGTGCTTGAAATCTTGAATTGGAATAGTGTTTCAATAAACGTTCGTTTAATAACACAAAGTTAAAACGTATATCTGAAATGCCAAAATATTCTTATGATTATTTTTGAGGGTATTGAAAAATAGAGATGTAAATTTCTTATATTCAATATATTATCAGATTGATAAAATTGGTGGTCTAGCCTATTATTCTATAATCGTTATCTGTTTGAAATCTTTAAAAAAACATGTTTCATTAAACGAACGTTTATTGAAACACTATTTCTATTTAAATGATTCGTTTACAATATTTTAAGTAATATAGTTATTTCATGTACCTCCTTCTGCGATAGTGGAGTGTTTTGAAATGATATGAATGCATTAAGATCTTCATCAATATTCGCATTACATAATTTAACCGGGAGGTATTTCACTCTTCTGGTGTCCCCAAAGAATATCCTTTTGTGAACGATAAAACAACTATTTGCTGGTACGCTCTGCGTGTCACTTACGGCCGTGAGCTTACCTTGAAATCATATCTTGATAGCGAGGGTATCGAAAACTTTATCCCTATGCGTTATGAATTTATTTTGAAAAACGAACGTCGCGTACGTAAATTAGTTCCTGCAGTTCATAATCTTATATTTGTTTATTCTTCCCGTAACCGTATTGATGCTATGAAGGAGTTGCACGGTACAACGTTGCCTATTCGTTATATTATGAATCGTGAGTGTCATCGTCCCATTATCATTCCAGACTCTCAGATGCGCAGTTTTATTGCTATTTCAGGGAATCACGATCAAGCTTTACTCTATCTCGATCCTTCTGAGCCGGCACTCCGTAAGGGAACCCGTGTACGTATCATCGGTGGCGTTTTTGCCGGTGTTGAAGGCGAATTTGTTCGTGTGAGGAATGACCGTCGCGTCGTTGTATCCATTGATGGAGTGATGGCTGTTGCCACTACTTTCATTCATCCTTCCCTTGTTGAACCTATTATTGAAAAATAATCATTGATATATGAATTCATTAGAATCTGAAGTTTCCGCCTTGTCTACCTTGGCGGACGAGTTGCTTTATCTCGGTATAGACGATACTCCTATTTACAGCGATGATTTTACTCGCTTGAATCACGAGGTTTTTCAAAAAGCCAATGCCTTATATCACCAGCGCGGTAGTACCTTTGAAGAGGAAGCTTCGCTGTGTCTGGCACTCTTGAAAGGATATAATGCTACGATTTACAATGATGGGGATAAGGAAGAGCGTATTCAAACAATTTTGAATCGTTGCTGGGAAGTACTTGAACACTTGTCTGCCTCATTGCTAAAGGTACAATTGCTAACGTATTGTTATGGGGAAGTGTTTGAGGAAGAACTGGCGAAAGAAGCACATGTTATTATTGATACCTGGAGTAACTGTGATTTAATTGCGGCAGAACGGGAGATTGTAGATTATCTGGATGGTCTGGAAGGTAACCCGTATCCGAGTTGGGAAGAGATTTAAATATTTCGGTTTGGATTTTCGGAAATATATTTAGTTATGTAAAAAAACGAGTTGTATTGTCGATTATGTATAGAAAGTAATGCTCGGTAGAAGTAGATTACGTAATTAATTGGAATGGTGAGATATATTCTATTGAAGTGAAAGCCAACAATTCCGGATCTATAAAAATATGTATAAGTTTATTAAACCGAGAGGCTCAGATTGTGGAATGCGAGCGAGCCTTAGATATTTATATATTATATTTACTTAAGGATGAGTGAATCCCTAAAGGAGAAGACGATTAAAGGTGTTGGTTGGAGCTTTGCTGATAATATAGCCAATACGGGTATTACCTTTCTGGTCGGTTTAGTGCTTGCACGTTTATTGACTCCTGCAGAGTATGGTGTCATGGCTATGATTTCCATTTTTATAGCACTCTCAAATTCAATCATTGACAGTGGATTTTCAAATGCGTTAATTCGTAAAATAGACGCTAAACGGGAAGATTATAATACTGTTTTTTATTTTAATCTGGTTGTTGGAGTTCTTCTATATATAATTTTATTTTTCAGTTCACCTGTTATCAGCAGTTTTTTCAAAGAAGCGCTTCTGGTTTCAGTAACACGGGTCATTGGCTTAGTTTTGATTGTTAATGCATTATCTATTGTTCAGCGTACTATTTTTGTAAAAGAAGTCAATTTTAAAATACAAACAAAAATATCTTTGGTAGCTTCAATTTCCAGTGGGGCGATTGGTGTTGGTATGGCTCTTTTAGATTATGGTGTATGGAGCCTTGTCGGACAACAACTTGCCCGGCAAGTTTTAAATTCCTTGTTTTTATGGATTTATTGTAGTTGGCGTCCTGCTTGGGAATTCTCTATAAGAAGTTTTAAAGAGTTGTTTAGTTTTGGTTCAAAACTATTAGTATCAGGGTTGATCAATACTGTTTATAATAATGCTTATTATATTATTATAGGTCGTTTTTATAGTTCAGTTCAGTTGGGGCAATATACTCGTGCAGAGCAGTTTAATACAATATTTTCCAGTAATCTGACATCCGTTATTCAACGCGTCAGCTATCCGGTATTGAGTTCTATCCAAGATGAACCGGAACGTTTGAAGCAAGCTTATCGTAGAATTATAAAAACTACTATGTTGGTAACTTTTGCTTGTATGCTGGGACTCGCCGCAGCGGCAAAATCATTAATACTTATTCTTATTGGCGAGAAGTGGTTACCCGCTGTATCTTTTCTTCAGATCATTTGTTTTTCGGGGATGCTTTATCCCCTTCATGCTATCAATCTGAATATATTACAAGTGAAAGGTCATTCCGACTTGTTTTTAAAATTGGAAATTATAAAGAAAATAATAGCTGTAGGACCTATTTTGATCGGTATCCTGTTCGGTATAAAATATATGCTATGGGGTAGCGTTTTCATTTCTTTTATTGCCTATCTGTTGAACAGCTACTACTCTGCCGGACTGATACATTATTCCACCAAAGAACAGATAAAAGATATATTGCCCACATTTGCCATTTCTTTATTTGTGGCGAGTGTAATGTGGAGTCTTTCCTTATTAGACATCTCCATTTACGTCATATTGCCTATGCAATGTGTGACCGGCATATCGTTGGCGGTCCTTATCTACGAACTGTTTAAGCCGGAAGAATATCTTGAAATAAAAGCGCTGATTACACGAAAATAAAAATAAGTAAAGATGGATGAAAAACTAATTACCGTAACTTCTCCTCTTCTTCCTTCTCTAGATGATTTTTTACCTTATCTACAAGATATTTGGAATCGTAAATGGTTGACCAATAACGGTCATTACCATCAAGAGTTGGAGAAAGCCTTGTGCGAGTATTTGAAAGTACCTTATATCAGTTTGTTTACGAATGGTACATTACCATTGATGTGTGCATTACAGGCTTTGCGCATTACAGGTGAAGTGATAACGACTCCTTATAGCTTTGTAGCTACTACGCATTCACTTTGGTGGAATGGTATAAAACCTGTATTTGTAGATATCGATCCGGAGACTTGCAACCTTGACCCCGACAAAATCGAGGCTGCCATAACTCCCAAAACTACTGCTATCATGCCGGTGCATGTATACGGCAAGCCATGTGCAACGAAGCGTATTCAGGAAATAGCCGATAAGTATGGCTTAAAAATAATTTATGATGCAGCACATGCTTTTGGGGTAGAGGTGAACGGACGGTCTGTTTTAGAAGCTGGTGATATGTCTACTTTAAGTTTTCATGCAACAAAAGTCTATAATACGATAGAGGGAGGCGCTTTGATTTGTCACGATGAACAGACCAAAAAACGCATTGATTATCTGAAGAATTTTGGCTTTGCTGGTGAAACGACTATTGTGGCCCCCGGTATCAATGGTAAAATGGATGAAGTGCGCTCTGCATATGGTTTGTTAAACTTGAAGCAGGTGAATACTGCCATTGATGCGCGCCGTCAGGTAGCGATGAAATATCGTCAGGTATTGAGAGATGTTCCAGGTATTCGTGTAATGGAAGATATGCCTGGTGTCCGTCATAATTATTCTTACTTTCCCATATTCATTGATTCCGAGGAATATGGTATAACTCGTGATGAATTGTATTTCAAGATGAAAGAAAATAATGTTTTATGTCGGAGGTATTTTTACCCTCTGATAAGCGAATTTTCCACTTATCGGGGATTGGAATCCGCTAACCCTGTGAATCTTCCGGTTGCAAGGAAGATAGCGGACAGTGTGATATGCCTGCCGATGTATCATAACTTGAATGAAGAAGATGCAACTCGGGTTGCAGGATTGATTGTAAAATGATGAAAAAATAATAAAAACGGATAATGCTGGTATGAATAGAGAAATCTACGTATTGGGAGTTGGTCATAACACTTCTGTGTATCTGGAATTAGTAGAAACTTGTGGATATACTATTAAGGGTTTGTATCATTATAATGACGAAAGGGTGGGAGAATTAGATCATGGATATCCTATATTAGGCTCTTTTAATGATTTATTTTCATTAAACTCATTGGAAGGAATGAATTTTGCATTGAGTCAAGGTGATAATAAAATCAGAGCAACAATTTTTGAGAAAATAATAGAGAAGAAAGGGGATGTGCCCACTTTAATTCATCCTTCTGCAAAAGTATCTAAGTATGCTCAATTAGGGCGAGGGGTTGTCGTTCATATGAATACAGTTGTTCATCCGGACGTAACAGTTGGAGATAATACTGTATTAAGTTATAATGTCTCTGTGACTCATAGTACGCATATTGGAAAGAATTGCTATTTAGCATTGGGAGTAATGGTTGGTGCCTATACTGTAGTTGAAGATTTTGTTTTTTTAGGAATTGGAGCAATTGTAATTAGTGGAAAAGTTGATTTAATAGGAACATTTGCGTCTGTGGGAGCAGGGGCTGTGGTAACAAAAAGTGTGGCATCCTATGAATGTGTTGCGGGGAATCCTGCAAAGTTTATGAAGACACTCAAATGAAAGAACCTTTAGTAAGTATTTGTTGCATGGCTTATAATCATGCTTCCTACATTCGGCAATGTTTGGATGGATTTATGATGCAGAAAACGAATTTTTCATTTGAGGTATTGATACATGATGATGCTTCTACAGACGGAACACAGGAAATTATTCGCGAGTATGTAAAAAAATACCCTGATGTTATAAAACCTATATATCAAGTTGAAAATCAATATTCAAAAGGAATAAAAGTTTCTATCACTTATAATTATCCTCGTGCAAAAGGAAAATATATTGCTCTTTGTGAAGGGGATGATTATTGGATTGATCCGTTAAAACTGCAAAAGCAAGTGGATGTTTTAGAAACTGATTCTTCAATTGGAATGGTTTATACAAAAGTAAAGCTATATGATGACTCGAAGAAAAAAGTAACTGGAAGCTTTGGGGGAAATTATCGGACTTTTGAGGAATTGATACAAAAAAATACGATCCCTACATTATCGGTATTGGTAAGGACTAATCTTGTTTTAACTTATCAGCAAGAGATATGCCCTGAGAAATATTCATGGAAAATGGGTGATTATCCAATGTGGCTATGGATTTCTCGTAAGAGTCAAATATACTTTCTTTCAGAAGAAACTGGGGTTTACAGAGTTTTACCTGAGTCCGCAAGTCATTCAAAGAATCCGGTCAGTTTGGTTTCTTTTATCATCAGTGTATATGATATTAAGAAATATTTCTCTTCTATTTATCTACCTGCTTTAATAAATCATATAGAACAAGAAAGAATGTGGTGGCTACTGATAGATGCTCTTTTAACGGCTAAACTGTCTGATACAAAAAACATATCTAGCTACTTAAAAAACAACTCTCAATATCATTATAGTATCGATAAAAAAATTATAATAAACTTAGCTTACTATTATCCTATGTATGCAGAGAAAATAGTGTGTTTTTATATGAAATATTTTTTTGGAAGATGAGTTGTTCGATTCCGAAAGGTACTTTTCCTTTTTATGTTTTTTCATTTATAGCGTTTACATGCTTTTATGTAGCTCCCAGTAAATTTGATTTGTTATTTAATATTTATTGTGCTATTCAATATATAATTTCTATTGTATACTACGATTCTTTTATAAAAAAGAAAAATTATTTAGATTTCGATTCTTTCTTTTTCATTTCATATTTCTTTGTTTTTTTTACATATCCAGTTTTCATATATCCGGTTGATCCGGAATGTTCTATTATGTTTACTTTTAGATTTGAACACAGTTTAATATCTAAAGGTACCGCTATGGCATTATTGGGGAGTCAAATGTTTCTTCTTGGTAGTATTTGCTGTCACTTTAAAATGCAAAAGATTCGGATAAATCGAATTAAACATATGTACTTACCCTTAAATTTTCTTCATTCCATAACGATTTTACTTTTTATTCTTTTTATATCTTTAGGAGGATATTCTTATTTTAAAAATTTGTATTCAAATGGAGGGAATGCAACAACAGGTGTTTTTGCTTACTTTTTAATCCTTTTTATTGCCTTTTTTACTATATCCATAGTCTTGGAGTATAACCGAATAAGTATGTACAAAGAGATTTCTTTTTTAAAAAAAATAGATAAATTCTTTTTGATATTTTCTTTTTTGGTGGCTATTATATTGTTGAGTAGTGGTACTCGAGCTATTGTTTTACAAATTCTTCTTTCTTTTGCTGGTTTGTATAGCGTGTATTTTAAGAATGTGAGTTTTAAGAAAATTGCTGTAATATTTTTTAGTGGTTCTATTTTCATGTCTTATCTTTCTTTTATTAGAGTGCAAAATGGTGAAGTGGCAGAGGATTTTTTGGATTTGTTCATGGATTTAATCATAAATAGTAGAAGTTCTTATGTAGCTTTATCATATGTAGATGAAAACGGTATCACATGGGGAAGATCAATGCTAGGTTATCTGTTAAAACCAATTCCCTTTTTGCAGGGCTTTGTTTGTGATATTTTTAATATTTCTCCAAATGAAATAACTTCCTCTAAAATAATAACAGTTGATGCTTTAGGAGATTCTCCTACTTTAGGTCTTGGAACTAATATAATAGCAGATTTATATATTTCTTTTGGTATTGTGGGCGTTTGTATATTTATGTATTTTTTGGGATATATTGTTAGAAAGTCTTATTTATTGGCTAAGCTTGGATCAATATATTATATGTTGTTATACACTGTTTTATTTTCTTTATCAGTTTATATGGTTCGTAGTGAATTTTTTTATGGACTGAATATATGGCTATGGGGATTTTGTATTATTAATATCCATATGCATTATCATAGAAATAATACCACTTTGATTTAAAAATCATTTGATCTCTCAATATGGATTTATATATATTTATTCTGAATATAACACGTCCTGGAGGAACAGAACGTGCAGTTAGCAATTTAGCTAATATGTTGTCTGGTCATTATCATGTATCGGTAGTAAGTCTTTGTTCTACGGAAAAAAATGATTTGTATTTCTATTTAGAGGATTCTGTAGATGTTTTACATTTGGGTATGCCTGAATTAGATACGAATATTTATTCTAAAGTAAAATGGTTTTATTCGGTATATAAGAAAGTTGATCAATTAAAACTGAATAATTCTATATTAATAGGCACAGGGCATAATATAAATCTACTATTACCTTTTTGGAAAAGGAAAAATGTTAAAGTTGTTGGATGTGAGCATATACAATTTGATAGTATATCATGGTTTTATCGTTTAATAATATTGCCTTTTTATCTTCTTTTGAATGCTATTGTGGTGCTATCTCACAGTGCTGAAAAAAAGCTTAAACAGCATATGACAGCATTGAAAAATATATTTGTTATACCAAATTCTTTGTCATTTATTCCATTGAAAACCTCGGACTTAACGATAAAAAGGATTATTATGGTTGGGCGTTTAAGTCCAGAAAAAGGATATGAAAGGGTTGTGAGAATTGCGTCTTTTATGCAAAGAAAGTTTCCTGATTGGAACATTGTAATATTTGGTGATGGATTATTAAAAGAAAAATTGAATTCATTATTTATTAATATGCACTTGTCTAATATAGAGATTTGTCATTCTGTTCCTGATATTATGAAAGAATACATTAATAGTTCAATTTTCATGATGACATCTTATTCTGAGGCTATGCCTATGGTTATTTTAGAGGCTAATGTTTGTGGTCTGCCTGTTGTTGCTTTTGAATGTGAAGGAACCAAAGAACTTATTAAGGACGGGGGGAATGGCTTTTTAATAAAGAATGATGATTATATTGATTTTGAAGAAAAAATATCATTATTAATGAGTGATTATGATACTCGCAAGTATATGTCTGAAGAAGCTTTAAGATATTCTTATAATTTTCAACCAGAACGAATTGTAAAAGCATGGATGTCTTTAATTGATATGATGAATTGATAATGGAAGATCGAAAATATAAAGATTTACTGCTTTCTAAAACGATTGATAATCTTAGATTTCCTCTTATTATAGGAGTCTTATTTATTCATAGTCATAGTTCCATAATGATTACTTCGGAAGAAGTGATAAACTGTGTATCTAATATTTCTGTTTACAATTTTTTTAGTACACTGTTTTCTCAGATAATAGGTCGCGTATCCGTACCCTTGTTTTTTTTTATTTCTGGTTATTTATTTTTCTTTCATCCTCAATATTTTGGTGTGAGGGTGTATCGAACTAAATTGAAGAGTCGGCTTAATTCTTTATTGATTCCTTATTTGTTTTGGAATATTTTGTTTTTATTTATTTACTATATTATATCTTGTTTACCCACTCTGCGACAGTGGTTTGATGGAACCGAGTATAATTTGAATTATATTTTGTCAAATTTGTGGGGAAGAAGTACCACAACAGATGAAATGACTTATCCGGGAGTTTATCAATTTTGGTTTATTCGTGATTTAATGTTTGTGTCTGTTTTATCTCCGCTTATTTATTGGATTGTCACGAAAACGCAGTTGTTTGGAGTTCTTTTAATAGGTTTGGCGTGGTATTTAGGGTATTCTATACCATACATTGGTGTGAGAGGATTGAGCACTGTTTCTGTTTTTTATTTTTTATTTGGTGCTTGGTTTAGTATAAACCGAAAAAATTTATTGGTAGAGTTTGGAAAGTTGCGGAGTATTCCCTTTTTCTGTTATCCTTTATTGGTTATGATTGATTTATATACAAAGAATAATGATTGTAACATATATATACATAAAATTGGAATTATAATAGGGATCGTTTTTTGGTTTGGTATTATTAGTCATTTGTTAGAAAGGAGAAAGGTTAAAATATATCCTTTTTTGTCATCTGCCAGTTTTTTTGTATTTGCAATTCATGAACCTTGGTTGCTTTCACAAGTGAAAAAAATCTTATTTGCATTATTACATCCTGAAAATGATTTCTTATTAACGTTTCTTTATTTTTTTATTGTTGGTATTGTTTTAATTGTTTCTCTTTCTTTATACTACCTGCTCAAATCTATTTCTCCTCGTTTTTTAGCTTTTATTGCAGGTGGAAGATAAATCATGTTTATCATATGAAAATATTGTTAGATAATATAATATTCTCTTTGCAACGTTCAGGAGGTATATCTGTTGTTTGGTATGAGTTTTTAAAGCGTATTCTTTCCACAAAACATAAAGTAGATTTATTTTTCCTCGAATTTGTAGAACATGAGAATATTTTCCGAATACAATTGGATATTCCAAAAGAAAATATTTTTCGAAAAAAAAAGTCTTTTTTGTTTTATGAACGATATTTCCCCTTACAACTCTCATTTGGAGATTCGAGTTCATGTTTTATATTTCATTCTTCTTATTTTAGGGTTTGTTCTAACCCAAATGCGATAAATATCACTACTGTTCATGATTTTACTTATGAATATTTTTATCGTGGTTTACATAAGTGGATTCATTGCTGGCAGAAATATTATGCTATACGCCACTCTCAATATATAGTCTGCATTTCGAACAATACCAAACAAGATCTTTTGAAGTTTTTGCCTGATGTTGATGAAAAAAAGATTAGAGTAATCTATAATGGAGTATCAGATGAATATTATCCTTTATTGAATATAAATAACTATAAACTGCCTTATCCTGTAAATTCATATTTACTTTTTGTTGGTGAGCGTAAAGCATATAAGAATTTTGACTTAGTGGTGAAAAGTTTAAAATATTTAACTTATAAGTTAGTGATTGTTGGCGCAGAATTAGAAAAGGAAGAACAAAAATTATTGGATAAAAATCTTTCCAGTGATAATTACTGTCATGTTGGTCGTATCTCTAATTATGATTTGAATATATTGTATAATGGGGCTGTTGCATTGATATATCCATCCAGTTATGAGGGATTTGGACTACCAGTAATTGAAGCTCAAAAAGCGGGTTGCCCGGTTATTGCTTATAATTCTTCTTCTATATCTGAAATAATAGGAGAAACACCGTTATTGTTGCATCGTTTGGATTTGCAAGAACTGTTGAAAAAGGTGAATATGTTATCTGATTTAGAACTTAGGAAAGATGTTATTGAGAAAGGAATACAAAACGCAAAGAGGTTCAGTTGGGATGATATGTATCGAAAACTTATTGATTTATATTTAGAAGCTTATGATAATAATAAAAAAGCATGAAAGCAATTCTGATTATATCAGCCGTTTTTCCTCCTGAACCTGTTGTTTCTTCTAAGTTATCTTTTGAGATAGTTACTGAATTGTCAAAAGATTGTAGAGTTGTGGTACTTCACCCTGAAGCAACACGTCCTTTGGGATTTGACTTTGGAAATATTTGTATCTTGAATAGTGGTTTTGAAAATGTTACACTTCCTTCTTATGTTTGTCCTCAATCTACGATAATGGGACGATTCCGTGAAAGCTATAGTTTTGGAGTTCAATGCCTGAAATATATAAAAAAAAATTATACTGAACTTGCTTGCATTTACGTAAATTCATGGCCGTTGTTTTCTCAGTTTTTGATTGTAAAAGCTGCCAAGAAATATGGCATACCTTGTCTTATACATGTGCAAGACATCTATCCGGAATCTTTTATTAATAGGATAAAAATAAAAACTTTAAAACAATTATTATATAGAACTTTATTACCTGTTGATAGATATATTCTAACCCATGCTACTCATGTATTGGCAATATCTGCTAATATGAAATTGTGTCTTGCAGAAACTCGAAAAATAGACAGTGGCAAGATTACGATTGTTGAGAACTGGCAAGATGAACGAAGCTTTATTGCGTATCACAAGAAATCAGGTCATAAAGAAAGAATAGAGAATAGATTGACCTTTATGTATTTAGGGAATAATGGACCGGTAGCAGGAGTTGAATTTCTCATTACTTGTTTTGCGAAAGCTCGTTTGCTTAATTCCCGATTAGTTATTGCAGGAAGCGGATCAAGAAAGGAGGCTTGTAGAGAATTGGCTTCGAACTATCCTGAGGTTTGTATTGAATTTTGGGATGTTCCGGATGGAAAAGTGCCTGAAGTACAAGCTCAAGCGGATGTGATGCTATTGCCTGTAAAGAAAGGTGCAGCGATGAGTTCTATTCCATCTAAATTGCCAGCCTATATGTTTTCTCAAAAAGTAATTATCGGGTCATTGGACATGGAAAGTGATACAGCTAAAGCTATTATAGAATCAAATAGCGGTTTAGTAGTAGAACCGGAGGATGTGCAACAGTTGATTGAGGCTTTTCAAGAAGTATCGGAATGGGATGTGCAAATATTGGAACAAAAAGGGAGGAATGGCTTTGATTATGCAATAAAACGCTTTTCTCGTAAACAGAATCTCCCTTTAATTACTGACTTAATACGAAACTATGCCACAGATAATACATCCTGTAGGAAAGCATGAGATAGATGCTCTGGTTGTTATTCACACAAGTGCTTTTCCTGATTTTTTCCTAACACAGTTAGGGACACGTTTTTTGAGGCTTTATTACTCTTCTGTGCTATCACATCCCGAAGGAATTTTATTGGGGTGCTATGAAGAAGGTCGTTTAACAGGCTTCTGTGCGGCAACAATCAACTCCAATGGATTTAATAGACGTTTAATCAAGTTTCATTTTTTTGCTTTTGCAGTCGAAGCTTTTCTTTTATTACTTACCAATATAAAGGCATTAAAAAGGTTGTATTTAAATTTGTCGAAAATTGACAATCCGGATACAGATAAAGGCGAATATGCCGAATTGCTTTCTATTGGAGTAGATAGGGGATATCAAAGAAGAGGTATAGGTAAACAATTATTGGTGGCATTGGAGGCGGAGGTGAGATATAGGGGAGGTAGGAAACTATCATTAACAACGGACTATCATAATAATGAACAGGCGGTAGGTTTTTATCGTTCAATGGGCTATCGAGTGTTTTATGATTTTATAGCTTATCCGGATAGAGAAATGTATCGTTTGATAAAATCGCTATGTTGAACATTTTTATTTTGAATAATATAAAGAACTCATGAAAATACCCTTTTCACCACCTTATATTGACGAGGCGGTCATCAACGAAGTCGTTGATTCGTTACGTTCCGGTTGGATCACATCCGGTCCGAAAGTAAAGGCTTTGGAGGAAGAAATAAAATCTTTCTCGGGAGCAAAAGAAGTACTTTGTGTCAATTCCTGGACATCAGGAGCTATTATGATGTTGCGTTGGCTGGGAGTGAAGGAGGGCGATGAAGTGATCGTTCCTGCCTATACTTATAGTGCAACGGCGTTGGCGGTGCTTCATGCCGGAGCTAAACCTGTAATGGTGGATTCTGGAACGGATTTTAATATTTCGGTGGAGGCTGTTCGTAAAGCTATTACTTCTAAAACAAAGGCAATTATTCCGGTAGATATTGCTGGCTTTCCTTGCGATTATGAAAAGATCATGGCACTGGTGCAGGAATCTGAAATGATAAAATTGTTCCGTGCGGAATCTTCCGTGCAAGAAAAATTGGGACGTATCTTGGTGATGAATGATGCAGCCCACTCTTTGGGAGCACGCTACAGTAGTCGTCAGCGTACCGGTTGTGAAACTGATATAGCTATCTTTTCACTCCATGCCGTGAAAAATGTGACTACTGCTGAAGGTGGAGCCATTTGTTTGAACTTGCCCAATCCGTTTGATAATGCAGAATTATATAAAGAACTACGGATGATGAGCCTAAACTGCCAGACTAAGGATGCTTTTTCAAAATCAAAAGCCGGAGGATGGCGTTATGATATTGTTGGTTTCGGAATGAAAATCAATATGGCTGATGTGAATGCTGCCATCGGACTGGCGCAAATACGGGAATATTCGGAGTTACTAAAAGAGAGAAAACGGGTCTTCGATACTTACAATAATGCTTTTTCGGCTTGTGACTGGGCTATTGTTCCACCTTCTGTGGATGGAGAAAAAGAAAGTTCTTATCATATTTATGCTTTACGCGTTAAAGGTTTTACCGAAGAACAACGCGACCGGATGATTGATGAGATCGCTAAAAGTGAAGTGGCTGTGAATGTACACTTTATACCGATGCCGATGTTGTCGTTCTTTAAATCGATGGGATATGATATTAAGGATTATCCACAGGCTTATCAGAACTTTAAGAGTGAGATATCGTTGCCGATATATCCCCAATTGGATAGTGAAAAATTAAAATTCATTATTGATACTGTAAAGGCGGCCTATACGACCGTGATTGCAAAAAACAGATAGTATATTTACAAACACTAAACAGATAAGCTTCTTGATTCGTTTTTTTGATATCGTTTTTTCCCTTTTGGGAATTTTATTACTTTCTCCTGTCTTTCTTCTTCTTTATATAGCCATTTGTCTCGAAAGTAAAGGAGGCGGTTTCTATAAACAGCTCCGTGTGGGACAATACGGGCGGGATTTTTATGTCTATAAATTCCGTTCAATGCGTATGGGGGCTGATAAGAAGGGGTTGATAACGGTAGGGGGGAGAGATCCCAGAATAACCCGTACCGGATACTTTATTCGGAAGTATAAATTGGATGAATTGCCTCAATTGTTTAATGTACTGAAAGGTGATATGAGTTTGGTGGGACCGCGTCCTGAGGTTCGTAAATATGTGGATTTATATTCCGATGAACAGAAGAAGGTATTGAGTGTACGTCCGGGAATTACGGATTATGCTTCTATTGAATATGTAGATGAAAATACGATTCTTGGAGGGGCTTCAGATCCCGACAAAGCATATATAGAACAGATTATGCCCGATAAAATACGGTATAATATGAAATATATATGTAATCGTTCGGTGAAGGAGTATTTTAAAATTATATTTCAGACATTTTGGAGCATCATACGTTAAATATATTGGGGGTAAAAATAAAAGAGATTATTCTAATTTTGTTTGTCCCTTATTATGTGAGAAGGGGAAAGAAGTAATTCTTCTTGGAGGCAGAGTGTGAAAATAGCCGGGGTCATCTTTAAAGGTGATTTCGGCTATTTTTTTGTTAATTTAGTACAGGTGAAATCATGAATAATTTTATCCAACCAGTATACAAAATTTTGAAAAAAAGATGGAAGATTACTTTTATATAATACTACTTTTATCAGATACAATACCTTGAACGGAGGAATTGATATGTTGGTGAAAACTGATCGGTATATTTCTTTTTTTCCATCGCTTGGCGAACCTTCCCGTGCGGGAAGTACGTTTCGTTTTTTTTTGATTCTTTAGACTATTGGGGCTAATCATTCTGTGTTAAACGTTGTTCTATGAGCAACATCTAAACCAATAGTAATATGAAAGATTTAGTAGCTGACATCAAGTATGATGCCTCAAAAGTGATTAATCAGGCCGTGGGGCCAAGTAAAGAATTTTGCATGGGGTATATGAATCCCGGTGCTGGTGAGGGATACATCTCTACCATGAAGCTCTCCGTCGGTACAGTCGATGTGAAAGACCTCGATGCAGTAACCGAGAACATTGTTTCTTATGACCGTTGCGAGAAGAATGATGCTTATATCGGCCAGATCAACATGCTTACTGTTTCTTCTTTTTGTGGACTGAATGGTGCGGTCTGGGGTTTTGACCTTGCTAAACATGACGACATTGCAAGTGGAGCAGAGAAGCCGATGTACATGCAATCTCAACCCGATGGACCTGATATTCCTGTTTACAATGTTCGTCCGCTACTCGAAGCTACCGAGCGCTTGTTCGGTAAAGAGCAACAACGCCGTTTTCCGCCTATGCCCGGTTCACACATTATCTGTGCTAATAAAGATGTCACTGCCCGTGGTCCGCTATGGGTATGGTCTGCCATTGGTATCGCCATTCTGAAAGACCGTAGCAAAGGTTCTTCTCTTTTTATTGAAGATGCCAATACCTACGGCAATGATTCTACTACAGAGTCTGAGATGATTGGCTATCTTGAAGGTACTCTTCGTAAAGTGACCAATAGTATCGCCTTGTGCGGACAAGATCAGGGAGTGGAATACGAACGTATCTATGTAGGTTACAAATACACATTCGTAGAACCTCATCAGGTAGGTTGTGCTCTTACCTGTGCCCCTTATATTAACCTCGCTCAGAATGCAATTCCTGAGGGTATGCAAGCTTCCGACCTGCGTCAACTCACTATCAGTGAGTGGGAAAAGAAATTGAAACTTGAAGAGTTGACTATCTGGTAATGGAGCCTTCCCTTCTGATTATTAACCATTAAAACCAAAAGAATTATGGATGAAAAAAGAGGAACCCGCTATCCGGTTTTCGGATTTGTAACCGGTGGAACCGGAGCGTTTAATGATGGCATACCACCTCAGCCGTACGAAACATTTGCATATGACCTTGCTTTGCATCAGGCTGGAATTGAAAACTTCAATGTGATACCTTATACTTCTGTGATGCCTCCCGAAATGAGGGGGAATCTGGTGTCTATCACTCCTGAGATGAATGATAAATTTCCTTATTTACCTTTCCGTCCCGACTTGAAAGATCAATTCCATCATGGGGCAATACTCGAAGTAATCATAGCCGGTCATGGTGCCAACTATGCCGAGCATAAGGCTATTGCTACAGGAGTTGGTATTGTGTGGGCAAAGAAGAATGGTAAGTTTATAGGTGGCTTTGCCGCAGAATATGTACAGTTCTACGACTCAAAGATTGATGATGAGATTGCTGGAGCAGAAGCCCGGATGTGGCTAACCAAATCGTTGAATCATGAACTTTCAATGCGTGGATTAGAACAGGATGGCGATAAGGAGCTGTTTCACAACTTCATTAACATTCCGAGTGATAATCCGTTTGCTTACTGCCTTACGGCTATTGGTTTCCTCAACTTCGGATATGCACCTTTAGTTAAATAATCATGGCTGATGGTTCAAAGAAATTAGGATTGGGCGGGCTGGTTGCCATTGTCTTTGGGTCTATGATCGGTGGAGGTATTTTCAATATTTCACAGAACATGGCTCAGGGGGCAGGGCTAGGGGCTACTCTCATCTCCTGGGTTATCTCAGGGGTAGGAGTGTTGTTCCTTGTGCTCAACTTCAAGATACTGGCTGATGCCCGTCCTGATCTCAATGCAGGAATTTATCAGTATGCGAAAGAAGGTTTTGGTAACTATGTAGGTTTCAATGTAGCCTGGGGCTATTGGCTCTGTGCCGCGATGGGAAATGTAGCTTTTGCTGTGATGCTCAATGATTCGTTCGGAGAGTTCTTCCCTGTATTGCTAAAGCATGGCTGGCAGACAGTAGTTTTCGGTTCTTTCTTCATTTGGGCAATGTACCTCATTGTGGCGCGTGGCGTAAAAGCAGCGGCGGCAATGAATACCGTTGTTACTATCGTGAAGTTTGCTGCACTGATTCTTATTGTTGTCATTCTCTTTATCTTTTTTAAGGTAGGAGCGCTGAGTTATGACTTTTGGGGGCATGTTTCTGATTTGGGTTCTCTCGGTACACAAATCAAGAGTACAATGCTTGTAACATTGTGGTGTTTCATTGGTGTAGAAGGTGCAGTTGTAATGTCTGCCCGCGCCCGGAACAGTCAGGATGTGGGTAAAGCCGGTGTCATCGGTTTTTTGCTGGCATTGGTGCTTTATGCGCTTATCAGTATTTTATCCTACGGTATCATGAAGCAACCCGAACTGGCTAAGTTAGATGATCCTTCAGTGGCTTACGTATTGAAAGCTGCGGTGGGAGAATGGGCATACACCTTTGTAGTCCTTAGTGTGATTGTCTCCGTTATCGGAGGATGGATTGCATGGACACTGTTGTGTGCACAAGTACCTTATACAGCGGCACAGGTGAAAATCCTTCCGAAGTCGTTTCTGCGTGAGAACAAACAAGAGACACCGATTCATGCATTGCTCATATCGAGCATTATCATGCAGGTGTTTATGATACTGGTAGCTATGGCCAAGTCGGTTTACGATGCGGCAATAGATATTACCGGCGTAATGATCCTTCCTGCTTACCTTTTCTGCGGCCTTTATCTGGTGAAGGCGAGCTTTACAAAAGGGGAGTTGAAGACTACCGATGCAAAGAAGATTATGCAATACCGGATTATCGGTATCATATCTTCCGTTTTTTGCCTGTGGTTATTGTATGCAGGCAGTCTGTTGTTATTGCTCATTACTTCCATTTTCTATCTGGCGGGATTCTATTTCTATGTAGTGGCTCGCAAGCAGAATATGGAAAAGGGTGAAAAGGTATTCTCCCGTCCCGAATGCTGGTTGGCTATAGCTATTGCGGTTTGTTCTGTAATAGCTGTGGTGCTCATGGCTGAGGGAAAGGCAGGATTATAGAAAGAGAAAATACAGGTTGCGAGGGCACACGGGTTTATTGATACTTTTGAGAGAGGAACGGAGTGTTCGTTTCATTCATAAGTTGTTCGTTTGTAGTTTGTAAGTGCTTCGTAACCTGTATCTCTTTTTTAATTGTTTTTTATCCACCAATCGATCATTTTACGTGCCAGGCTGAGTTTACGTGGCAGTTCCGGTAGGTTCTCACGTGTGTAGAAAGCCCCTGAACTCAACTCTTCGTCTTGTAAACTGATTTCTCCACCGGCATAATCGGCAATGAATCCTACCATTAGTCCGCTGGGATAGGGCCACGGCTCGTTACCAAAATAAGTGATGTTTTTAATATCAAGTCCTGTTTCCTCTTTTACTTCGCGCATTACACATTCTTCCAGTGTTTCTCCGGTTTCCAGAAACCCTGCTACCAGGCTATAGAAAGTTCCTTTAAAATTTCGTGCATGTACCAATAGTAACGAATCTTCTTTACGTACCAACACCAGTATGGCTGCCGAAATAGAAGGATACATTTCGTTTCCGCATGCCGGACACCTTTTCATGATGGCATCTTTCATTTCCGTTTTTGTGCCACATACCGGGCAGAAGCGGCTATGCTGATCCCAATGTAGTATTTCGAAAGCTTTTCCTGCTGTATGGTATTGTTTCAACGGGATAAAATCATAAGAAGCACGTAGCCCGGTCATACAATATTCGTCGGATTCTTCTATGGGATGGTTGATGACGAAGGCTTTGCAGGGGTGCCCCTCCAGAATACATATTTCGTGTACATGGGTATCTGCCGGGATAGGTATAGGAGGTTGTTCGTTACAAGGGATTGTCAACTTATTATTCTGCTTTTTAAGTAGTAGCTGGTCTTTGTAGAATACAATCCACCAGGTAGTAGTTAATTTGCTCATTTCTTTAATAACTTTTTTATATCCGATTCATTAATCCATTGCTGTTGTGACGGGCGTCCGCATCCAATAGTAGTTCCCGTTTCCGGCATTCTCACCTGTCTCATTTGTGCCTTTTCGCAAGCTGTTTGCATGGCTTGCATGGGATCTTTCCGACGGGGTTTGATACTGGAATATTCTTTTGGAAAATCAAGTCCTAATTCTTCCATTAATAATTTTAGCTGCCGGCGTGGTTCTTTAGCATTCGGGTGTTCTTTGATGAGGTACATCAGTTTTCGGCGCTTGTCAAAAGGTTCCTGATATTCCCGCAGCATTTCTTTGTTTACAAAAGTGATGTAAGTAACCGTTCCGTTTCCGGCGTGGTCTATTACACTTAGTCCTTCGTTGTGTGCCAGGTATTTTGTATTGCGATGCCCACACATGACGGTATCTTTCAGAAGAGACAGATAGATGAATCTGATTATGTCATGTTCGTCATTATACCGGATACCTTTGGGCTTCAGATACCTGCTGTTGAGCCTCTTCATATAGTGGGGCGTCACCCGGCTACACCTGTATTCGTCGATGAGGTAGATGCCTCTTTCACCATATTCGTTGGTATAGAAGGTATAAAAGGCGTAATGAATGACCTTTGGATCTTCAAGCATGATCATAATATTCCATACTATTCCTGTGCGGGGAGAGGTGACACTTACATGACTCTCTACCGGAAACGACAGGGAATACTTCATTCCCCGTCCGGTTCTTGCCAGTAGCCCGATATATTCTTCGGATAAAAAATCCCACTCTTTATTCAGTTCTCCTTCTATCTGTATAGGTAGTAGCTTGTTGCTTAATTCTTTCATTCTCTTTATGCTCTCATCAGGAACACCTCTGATTTAATAGAGTTACAAAGATATGAATTTTAAAGGATGATTTTTCTTTCCACTCCTATTTCATTTATAAAATATTTATCATGTGATACTACCAGCACTGTGCCTGTATAATCTCTGATAGTCGATGTGATGATTTCTATACTTTGAATATCCAGGTTGTTGGTCGGTTCATCCAGAATAAACATATCGGGCGTATTGTTGCTGATCATCAGACAACAGAAGGCAAGCCGCATCTTTTCTCCGCCACTTAGTTTCTTACAAGGTTTATCCCATACTGTGGAGGGAAACAGATAGCGGTTGAGCCTGATTTTCACCTCATGTTCGGGTAGATTGCGAATGTTGAAAGCTTCCGCTTGCTGAAGAACACTCCGATCATTCTGAATGATAGAGTATTCTTGATTGAGGTAGACATGCTTGAAATCGGCACGGATTAATGTCCCTTCCTTGGGCATGATATCTCCGGTGATGAGTTTAAGCAAAGTGGTTTTACCACATCCATTTGAACCTTCAATGCAAAGACGGTCACCACTTTTCAATTGAAAGTTGAGTGGAGCTTTCCATAACAGTTCGTCTCCATAGCCAAAATTAATATCGGTTGCCGTAATCAGAATTTTCCCGGTGCGTAATCCTGAAGTATCAAAATCGGTTTTTAATACTGCCGCATCAGAAAGGGAACTTCTGATTTGAGTCATTTCACCGGTTAACTTTTCCGCTTTCTCTGCATGTATATCATTAAGTTTGGTGGTACTCTTTTCTGCTCTGTCTTTCAATACATTCATCATAATGCGGGGAATGCCTTTCCTGGCATTTACTTTCTCGCCACGCACATTCTGTTTTTCTTTTCGTTCGGCCACTTCGCGGGCTATCTTTCTGGCTAATCGTAGTTCTTTCTCTTTTTCTTCGAGTTGTTGTTGCAGGGCATTTAGCATGATACCTTTTTGTTCTTTATAAAACTCATAGTTGCCTCCATAAGTGGTGATGTTGTTTTTTGTAAGTTCACAGGTAGTGTTCAGCAGATTGAGCAGTGTCCGGTCATGGCTGACAACAATAAGTGTGGAAGCTGCTTTCTTTACGAAATCATAAAGCCGTTTTCTTCCCTGAACATCCAGATGGTTGGTCGGTTCATCCAGCAGAATTACGGAGGGAGAATGTATTTCCATACCAGCCAGGAATACTCGGGTTTTCTCACCACCACTGAGTTGGCACAGGGGGAGTGATACTGGTTTATTTCCTAATCCCCAGGACTCTAAAGCTGCTTGTATTCTTTCTTCAATATTCCAATCTTCATCAAGAGTATTAAAGTTTTCTACAGACACATCACCGTTCAGTATGGCGTGTAGCGCTTCTATTTTTTTGTCTACTCGTAAAGCTTGTGCAATGGTCTGTCCGTCATATTGCCCGAAATGTTGGGGAATATAATAGATATCGTCCGGGCGGATCACCGTTCCTGATGAAGGCGACAGCCATCCGGCTATAATCTGTAACAGGGTCGATTTGCCCGAACCATTATTTCCGATTAATGCAATCTTTTGTCCCTTGTTTACAGAGAGGTTAAGGTCTTTAAACAGAATTTCTTTATCTGCATGTATATACGTGATTTGTTGAATGGATATACTCATACTAACTACTGGGTTTGAATGTTAAATACTTGGGATAATTAAAAAAAAGGAGGGGAGGGACAAACACAATAGTGGCTAAACATACACGTTTGTGATGCTTAGCGTCAATAGAAAGATAGCATATAAAAAGTGATGTTTACCGAAATGTGTTGTCTTACTTGGATATTCTCATCGGGGTAGTTTAAATTGATTCGGCGGCAAAGATAGAACAAAAATCGGAATAGACAAAGTAAAGGCTCATTTGATAAATGTGTAGTTGTTAAAAAAGCAATTATAAAAATCCTTTAAGAGAGAATATAAGGTAGAATATAAATACTCACTCTGATGTAATCTGCTGATTGATAATGAATATAAACCTCCAGTTTAAAGATAGGCAAGAGTGTACAATTATGCGAGTGTTAATTGTACACCTTTGTCATACTAAAATGTACACTTATGATATGCTAAAATGTACATTCTTATAAAGCAAAATCAGGGTATTAAAAAATGAATTAACATTATTAACGAACTATGCATTTGTAGGATGAATCAAAATAAAAGCCCCCGTAGAAGGACGAGGGCAACCTAAATGTTTTCACAACGGAATAATCCTTATTGTGATTTGCTTTCAAATTAGTGTGGCAAATATAATGAAAAAATTAATATAAAACTCTTTTTACAATAAATAATTATATATTTGTATATATTTAAATTTAATGCAGTATGAAAAAGATATTAGGACTGGACTTAGGAACAAATAGTATAGGGTGGGCTGTAATAAATAGTGTAGCAGATGAATCAGTTGAAAAGAGAAATATAGAATTGGCCGGGAGTAGGATTATTCCTATGGATGCTGCTGTATTAGGAAATTTTGATAGTGGAGTTACAAAATCTCAGACAGCGGAGCGGACTTCTTATCGAAGTATTCGCCGGTTGCGTGAGCGTCAATTATTGCGTCGTGAACGGTTGCATAAAGTATTACAGATATTAGGCTTTCTTCCCGAACATTATGTCAATGATATAGATTTTGAAAATCATCCTGGTAAAATTAAGAAAAATACAGAGCCGAAGTTACCTTGGAGGAAAAACTCTATGGGACAATTTGAATTTATATTTCAGGATTCGTTTGAAGCTATGTTAGTTGATTTTGCTACTCATCAGCCTGTATTTGTTTCCGAAGGTAAAAAGGTGCCTTATGACTGGACTCTCTATTATCTTCGCAAAAAGGCGTTGACAGAAATGATATCTAAAGAAGAGCTTGCATGGATTATTTTAAATTTTAATCAAAAGCGTGGATACTATCAGTTACGTGGAGAAGAAGAGGAAGAACAATCCAATAAGCTTGTGGAGTTTTATGCTTTGAGGGTTGTTAAGGTGGAGGCTACTGATGACAAGAAAGGAAAAGACACCTGGTATAATGTTCATTTGGAGAACGGGTGGATTTATCGTAGAACCAGTAACATCCCTTTGGATTGGGAAGGGAAAGTGAAAGAATTCATTGTGACAACAGATCTTAATGAAGATGGGACGCCCAAACTGGATAAATATGGAGAGGTGAAGCGTTCTTTCCGTGCACCGAAAGAAGATGACTGGACGTTGATAAAGAAAAAGACGGAGTCTGATATTGCAAATAGCCATAAAACGGTGGGATGTTATATCTATGATGCCTTGTTACAAAATCCGCATCAAAAAATAAAAGGTAGACTGGTGCGGACGGTCGAACGTAAATTTTATAAGGAAGAGTTGCGTTTGATTTTAGAAAAGCAGCTATCCTTCCATCCGGAGTTACAGGACCGGGATTTATACAGAGCATGTATCGACGCCTTATATGTCAGTAATGAGGCACATAAGAATAATATCTCCGGTAGAGATTTTGTTTATTTATTCATAGATGATATTATCTTTTATCAACGTCCTCTGAAAACTAAAAAGTCATTGATAGATAATTGTCCTTATGAGGAGAATCAGTATATGGATCGGGAAACAGGAGAGGTGAAGCAAGCACCCATTAAATGTATTGCAAAATCCCATCCTCTTTTTCAGGAGTTTCGTTTGTGGCAGTTTATCTCTAATATACGGATTTATCAGAGAGAAAGGGTTATGGATGATGGCAAGTTGGAAATGGATGTGGATGTGACGCCTGATTTTTTTAAAACAGAAGACGATTATACTACTTTATTTGAATGGCTCAATGATCGGAAAGAGGTAGACCAGAAAGCTTTTCTGAAAAATCCGCAATTCGGTTTGAAAAAGACTTTTACTGAATATCGCTGGAATTACGTAGAAGATAAATCATATCCGTGCAATGAAACAAGAAATGCTATATTGAATGGTTTGCAAAAAGTGGGTGTTGCTGCTGATTTCTTATCCCGGGAGGTGGAAGAAGCTTTGTGGCATATACTCTATTCGGTAGAAGATAAAATTGAGATTGAAAGTGCTTTACGGAAGTTTGCTTCTAAACATAATTTGGATGATCGTTTTGCGGATGTATTTAAGAAACTGCTTCCTTTCAAAAAAGAATATGGTGCATACTCTGCTAAAGCAATCAAGAAGCTTTTGCCACTGATGAGGATGGGGAAGTATTGGGAACTATCGAATATCGATGATAAAACGAAGGAACGGATTGATAAGATTATTACAGGTGAATGGGATGAGAATATCCATGACAGAGTGAGGGAAAAAGCTATAAAACTGTCGGATATAACAGATTTTAAGGGACTTCCGTTGTGGTTGTCTTGTTATGTTGTGTATAACAGGCATTCTGAAGCCAGGGCTATTGCTAAGTGGGAGAGTCCTGAGGATATTGACTCATATCTCCGGTTGTTCAGACAACATTCATTGCGAAACCCTATTGTAGAGCAGGTTATTACAGAAACATTGCGTACTGTCCGTGATATTTGGAAACGTGTAGGGCAGATTGATGAAATACATGTTGAACTGGGGCGTGAGATAAAGAATCCGGTTGATAAGCGGGCAAAGATGACTGCTCAAATAGTAGAAAATGAAAACACCAATTTACGTATTAAAGCTTTATTAGCGGAGTTTATCAACTCTGAGTACGAAATAGAGAACGTACGTCCATATTCGCCGGGTCAGCAGGAAATACTTAGAATCTATGAGGATACGGTGCTCAATAGTGTTGAAGAAATTCCGGAGGATATTAGTGCTGTTTTAAAGAAGTTTAGAGAGAGTGATTTAAAGAAACGTCCCACGAAATCGGAGTTTCTGCGTTATAAATTATGGCTGGAACAGAAATATCGTTCTCCTTATACTGGTGACATTATTCCATTAGGGAAGCTCTTTACGTCGGCCTATGAGATAGAGCATATTATCCCCCAATCCCGTTATTTTGATGATTCTTTTAGTAACAAGGTTATTTGCGAGGCTGAAGTGAATAAGCTGAAGAGTAATGAGCTTGGATATGAGTTTATTAAGAATCATCATGGACAATATGTAGAGATAGGTTTTGGTAAAGTAGTCCAGATTTTTTCTATAGAAGCTTATGAAAAATTTGTGAAGGCCAATTATTCTGGTATAGGCAGTAAAATGAAGAGATTATTAATGGATGATATACCAGAGACGTTTATAGAACGCCAACTGAATGATAGTCGTTACATTAGTAAGGTAGTGAAAAGCTTGTTATCAAATATTGTACGTGAGAAGGACTCGAACGGAGAGTATGAGCCGGAAGCTATTTCTAAGAACGTAATAGTATGTACAGGCAGCGTTACAGATCGGCTAAAGAGGGATTGGGGAGTAAATGATGTTTGGAATTCGATTATCTATCCCCGGTTTGAACGACTAAATGAATTAACCGGAAGTCAACAATTCGGGTGTTGGGAAAATAAGGAAGGAAAGCGTGTTTTTCAAACGGCAGTACCTCTTGAAATGCAGAAAGGGTTCAGTAAAAAGCGTATTGATCATCGGCATCATGCAATGGATGCAATTGTAATTGCGTGTGCTACACGGAATCATATTAACTATTTGAGTAATGAGTCTGCAAGTAAGAAAGCAAAAATATCTCGTACTGATTTGCAACGTTTGCTGTGTATCAAATGTCGGACTGATGATAATGGCAATTATAAGTGGATTGTAAAAAAGCCCTGGCCGGCATTTACTCAGGATATACGAAGAGCATTGGAGAATATCACTGTAAGTTTTAAGCAGAATTTGAGAGTGATAAATAAAACCACTAATTATTATGTACATTTTGATGAAAGTGGGAAGAAGGTATTGGAGAAACAGATAAATGGCGATAGTTGGGCTATACGTAAGCCGATGCATAAAGATACGGTCTTTGGCAAAGTGAATCTTCAGAAGGTGAAAGAAGTCAGGCTTAGCCTTGCTTTGGATACTCCGAAAATGATTGTTGATAAAAAATTAAAGGAAAAAGTACTTCAGCTGTATTCATATAAATATGATAAGAAAAGAATAGATAAGTACTTCAAGGAAAACGCATCTCTTTGGAAGGATTTGAACTTGTCAAAAGTGGCTGTTTATTATTTTACGAATGATTCTACTGAACCTTTAGTAGCGGTTCGCAAACCATTGGATACAAGTTTTAATGCGAAGAAGATAAAGGAGTCTGTTACGGATACGGGTATACAAAAGATACTTCTTAATCATTTGAGTAATAATCAGGATGATCCTAACCTGGCATTTTCGCCCGATGGTATAGATGAGATGAACAAGAATCTTACTACTTTAAATGATGGTAAATATCATCAACCTATATATAAGGTACGCGTATGTGAGCCACAAGGAAACAAATTTAGTGTTGGGACATCAGGAAATAAGACTTCTAAATATGTTGAAGCTGCCAAAGGTACAAATTTGTTCTTTGCTGTTTATCAAACAGAAGATGGTAAACGGAACTATGAGACTATCCCGTTGAATGTTGTTATTGAAAGAGAGAAGTTGGGGTGGACTCCTGTTCCCGAAAATAATAATAACGGTGATAAGTTATTGTTTTGGTTGTCACCTAATGACTTGGTTTATGTGCCTACTGCAGATGAATTGAATAATGGTATGAAGTTGGATAATATAGATAAGGGTAGAATCTATAAGATGATTTCCTGTTCCGGGCCCCAGTGTTTCTTCATTCCTCAGAATGTGTCTAATGCTATAATTCCTGTTATTGAATTGGGAGCAAATAATAAGGCGGAGAAATCATGGAATAATGAGATGATTAAGGCTGTTTGTGTACCGATTAGGGTTGATAGGTTGGGTTGTATAACAGAAATAAACAATCAAAAATAAGAAAAAGATAATGTTGGATTATAATAGATTGAGTTATGATTAAAAAAACATTATATTTTGGGAATCCTGTTTATCTTTCATTACGCAATGCCCAGCTTGTAATTAAACTTCCTGAGATTGTTAAAAATGAATCCTTACCGGACACTTTTAAGCAACAATCGGAGATAATGAAGCCTATTGAAGATATTGGAGTTGTAGTGTTGGATAATAAACAAATAACTATAACATCCGGAGTTTTGGAGGCGTTGCTTGAAAATAATAGTGCTGTGATAACGTGCGATAGTAGAAGTATGCCTGTTGGTTTGATGCTTCCATTGTATGGCAACACTACTCAGAATGAACGCTTTCGCTATCAATTGGATACTTCGGTTCCGTTGAAAAAACAACTTTGGCAACAAACCATAAAAATGAAGATTAATAATCAAGCTTCAGTATTGCAGGCATGTAAAAGTGTAGAGGTAAAGTGTATGCATGTGTGGGCAGATAATGTGAAAAGTGGAGATCCAGAGAATCTTGAAGCACGTGCTGCAGCATACTATTGGAAAGGTATGTTTGCAGATATTGATGGTTTTACAAGAGAGCGTGAAGGAGTCCCACCTAATAATTTACTGAATTATGGTTATGCTATTCTGCGGGCAGTTGTTGCACGTGCATTGGTTATAAGTGGGCTTTTACCAACTTTAGGCATTCATCATCATAATCGTTATAATGCCTATTGTTTGGCCGATGATATAATGGAGCCTTATCGTCCTTATGTGGATGAGTTGGTTTTTGGTATTGTACATAATGGAGCTAATTATGGTGAGTTAAGTAAAGAATTGAAGGTTCAGTTGTTGGAAATTCCAACGTTGGAGGTAAAAATAGGTGGTAAAAGAAGCCCGTTAATGGTAGCTGTTTCGCAGACTACTGCCTCACTTTATAAATGTTTTAGTGGGGAGCTTCGCCATATCATCTATCCGGAGAGGTAATGGATCGTTTTAGTGAATATCGCATTATGTGGGTACTGGTACTTTTTGATTTACCGACTGAAACAAAGAAAGATAAAAGGGCCTATGCGGATTTCAGAAAAAATCTGCAAAAGGACGGGTTTACTATGTTTCAGTTTTCTATTTATGTGCGTCATTGTGCCAGTAGTGAAAATGCTGATGTTCACATAAAAAGGGTTAAGTCTTTTCTTCCGGAACATGGTCAGGTGGGAATATTATGTATAACCGATAAACAATTTGGAAATATAGAACTGTTTTATGGAAAGAAGATACAGGGAGTTAATACTCCCGGACAGCAGTTGGAACTATTTTAAAATAAAAAATCCCATAGAAATATGGGATTTTCTTTTGGAAACAGTCTCTTTTTTTATTTTCTGTGATCAGATGTAACTAATTGGTATTCAGTGAATAGTAGAGATTGTGCTGTTTCCAATGGTTCAAAGATACTAATTTGAAAGCCAATCACAACTTGTTATCGCCCAATGTGTTTTTTCCGATGCTGTTTCCAATGGTTCAAAGATACTAATTTGAAAGCCAATCACAACGTTAAAATCCTAACATAGCAGCCGGAGGTAGCTGTTTCCAATGGTTCAAAGATACTAATTTGAAAGCCAATCACAACCAATCAATGCAGCAAAGGTTTTATTATCTTGCTGTTTCCAATGGTTCAAAGATACTAATTTGAAAGCCAATCACAACTTCATAAGAAGTAGGATTGAAAGTATCAAGCTGTTTCCAATGGTTCAAAGATACTAATTTGAAAGCCAATCACAACAAACATCTGTGAATCGTTTAAAGAACGTATGCTGTTTCCAATGGTTCAAAGATACTAATTTGAAAGCCAATCACAACCTGGTACGATAAATACTCCTGGAATGTTAGCTGTTTCCAATGGTTCAAAGATACTAATTTGAAAGCCAATCACAACCGACTCAAAGCGTTAGATTCAAATGCTTTTGCTGTTTCCAATGGTTCAAAGATGCTAATTTGAAAGCCAATCACAACCATATATATCAACTCGTCCAACATTCCGCAGCTGTTTCCAATGCTTCAAAGATACTAATTAAAAATAAACCTATGGCCGAATGGTATATTATTGATTGTTTTTTGTAGTGATAATGTTAATATTGATTGAGTTTACAATGATAGATCAATTATACCTCTATTAATTTCTATTATTCCTATTATCATGTTATATTTGTAAATCAAATAAGAAACGCATGCTAATACCTATCATTATAATTTTTATTGCTGTTGCCATTATTTATCCATTTGTAAGATGGAATCATAAGTATGGTGGTTCTTCAGATTGTGCACCTTATCAGTTGGTGGACGAAGAGGAAGACGTAAAAATTACTATTAATGGGACTATTACTTTTAAAATAGAAGAGAAACCTTTAACGCCCTCACAGAAAAAGAAGAGAAGAATGAACTCTTCAAAGAAGTAGTTTTTACTCTTAGCCTTTAGAATATCAGCTAATTATATCTATTATTATGAAGAGTATGGATAGCACAAATAATGCAGCTAACATCTTGTAAATCAATGCTTATAAAAGTACGTACTTTTAGAGTATAAGAGTACGTATTTAAGTCGCTGTTAATTACCTATTTAACTCATATTTAAATACGTACTTTTGCGAGGTAAGGATTATAAGAGCTTTTCGTATGCCATCCTAACTCCCCTGCCATATATTATTTCCCCACAATATACAAAGCCAAGCCGTTCTAACATCTTATGCATGTAGAAGTTATCAAAATTGGTATCTACCTTGAAACTATAGATTCCTTTCCCGCGACTAAATTCTTCTACTTTTTGCATGAACAGAGTAGCTATGCCCTTTTGCTTCATTTCATTGGCCACAGCCAGGCGATGAACTACTACATAAGGCTGTTCACTTAACCATTTACCTTCGATGGCTTCATAGGCCGGTTCGCCATCAAAAGAGACTGCACCATAGGCTATTATGACACCCTCGTTACATAATACGCAGGCATAACCGTTCCGAATGTCACTGGCTATATTTTCGGGTAGGGGATAGGTTTCGTCCCATTGTTGCTTTTGTTGCCGAAGCATTTGTTCTTTGGCTTGCAGGATGATTTCCCATATTCTGGCTGCATCATCGGTGGTGGCTTTTCGAAAAGTAAATGGCATAATCTTTGATTGATAAGTTTGATTTTCTTTCATTTTGAGTTTTACTCTTTATGGGCAATGTTGTTACAAAAGTAAGAAAAATATAGCACTCCCCTGGTTGTTAAGATAAAAATAACGCCTGTTTTACTTTAATTTCTAACAGGCGTTACTTGAAATAAAAATCAGAACTATCTATTTCAATCAAATGTGAATAACTGGTTTAATACTTCACTCATACTTGGGTGTGTGAAAATAAAGTCTCGTAAGAAGCTGTAATGCTGTCCGGTTTTCATTGCCATATTGACAATGTTTATAATTTCTGATGCTTCGGCACAGAACAGGGTACATCCCATGATTCTTCCGGTATGTGTATCAATAATAGCTTTCAGCATGCCGTCTGTTTGTTGCAAAGTACGGGCACGTGCTACAGCTGTGGCCGGTAAGCGGGATACTTTGAAGGAATATCCTCTCTTGATAGCTTCATCTTCCGTCAAACCGACATGGGCAAGTGGCGGGTCAATAAATACGGAGTAAGCTATCGGATCACGGTCTTCGGTGGTACGCTCTTTATCACCAAACAGTTTATTGCGGATAATCCTGAAATCATCCAGAGATACATAAGTAAACTGCGGTCCTCCCTTTACATCGCCCATTGCCCAGATGTGTGGAGTAGTAGTGTGCAGGTGTACATCCGTAATAATAGCACCGTGTGCATCTACTTTTACGCCTGCTGCTTGTAAGTTCAGGCCCTCTATCATTGGTTTTCGGCCTGTAGCCAGTAGGATAGCATCGCCTTCAACAAAGCAAGGGACGTCATCAGCGGTGTTTGTATATGTCAGAGTCACCCCATCTGCTGTATCATGTATGGACTGTGCACGGGCATTCAGACGAATTTCTACTCCCTTCTTTTCAAGCACCTTACGTACACTGTCTGCTATATCACGGTCTTCACGCGGAATGAACGCACTTCCTCCTTCAAGTATGGTTACCTTACTTCCGAACTCTGCATACATGGAAGCAAATTCCAGTCCGATGTATCCGCCGCCTACAATAATAAGGTGGCGTGGGAGTATGTCCAGATCCAGTAGGTTGGTACTGGTATACACGTGCTTGCTTTCTTTAACTCCATCGATGGCAGGGATAATGCTTGTAGCTCCGGTGTTAATGAAAATTTCTTTACCCTGAAGTTCTATCTCTTCGTCGGGAAGAACAACTTTCACCGTGTTGGGTGAAGTGAATGAAGCCATTCCCGTATAGATTGTAACATTGGGCCGACCATCCAGATCGCTGAAGTTCTTTTCTCGGAGAAAAGAGGTCAGTTCATTTTTACGGGCAATAGCCTGTTTATAAAAGTTACTTTGTTGCTTATAGTCTTCCTTGTACATCAGTCCGGATATCCCGGCCTCATGTACCAATGCTTTGGTAGGGATACAGGCAATGTTGATACATGTACCTCCATACATCTTATCAGACCGTTCGATGAGGGCGACTTTCCAGCCACGATTGGATAATTCGGCAGCCAATGTTTTTCCACCTTTGCCGAAACCTATGATAATAGCATCATATTGTTTCATATCTATATTCTTTTAAAGGGTTATTCTGTAGGTTTATAACATCCGAAGCGGGAGATTTGTTTCAGTTACCGGGTAGTAGCTGTCAAAGATTTCAATACCCGTTGTGAGGAGTCGGAAAGTAATACTACTGCGCCTGCCAGGATTACGATGTCTTTAATAACCAGTCTTCCGGCACCCGAGAGCAAGGGGAACCCATATTCGCCACTTCCCAAGTTGGGTACCCATACTTCGGGGGTAGTGACAAGAAAAGATAATGTGCCGAGTGTCATGATGATGGCGAGTGCATCTCCTATGATACCAACTTTAGGGAAGAAGATACCGAGAAAAACCAGGATACCGATACTCATAATGAGCGCACCCAGTCCGTAAGAGAATGTGTATGTATTATTGGCTTCGTGCCATTCGCGGTTTTCGGGAACATATGCACCTTCGGCATTTTTATGTTCCTTGTATTCCGGAGCTCCCTTAGCGTAGAAGAAACTCATAAACGGACTGTTTGCCACGAAAGGTACGATGCCATCTGCCTCGTAGTAAAAATATTTCAATCCGCCAATCCAGACGAATACAACCAAAATGGCTACACGGATAAATTTGATACCGAAACTTTTAAGACCGGAGGTGAAGGTCAGAAGAGTGATTAATTTTTCTTTCATTGCTATAACTTTTTATGGGTTTAACTTATAGACGCAAAGGTCGGGGTTTTCCCATTTGCCGGAAATAGCAATTTAGCTTTATCGCTTGTCAATTTTTCCCTTCGGATGAATTTCGGAATTGTACAGTACTTTGTCCGGTCATGTTCTTGAAAAAACGGCTGAAAGAGGACTGGTCTTCAAATCCCAACAGGTCGGCTATTTCTTTAGAACTTTTATTGCTGTATAGTAATAATCGCTTGGCTTCGGCTTCCACACGCTCATGAATGACGCGCAATGGGGAGGGGAGTTTGCAGGCTGAAAAAATATTTGATAATGTTTTAGGAGATTTATGCAGCATATCGGCATAGTCCTGTACTTGTTTTTTCTCCCGGTAATGTGTATCTACCAGAATAAAGAACTGACGAATAATTTCAAAACTGTATTCCTTTTCCTGTGTGATGTTCAGGCGCCGGCGTGCGATACGGGTAGACTGGATTATGAAGCGTTTGAGCTGGATGCGGAGCATCTCTTCCTGTAAATTGTCCGATACGGAGAATTCTTTGCTGAGTGTATCGGCAATGTCGTTCAACAGTTTCTGTTCGGCATCATCCAATACGAACCGGATCACATGTGATGAACCATTGAAGAGGAAACCGCTGCACGATACTTCGTGGTCGTTGCCATAAATACAATAGAAATTACTATTGAACAGTAGTGTCAGGTAGTCTCCGTCAATGGATTTGAATTCCAGATGTTGCAGGTTGGACAGAGAGATAACTTCATTCGGCACAAGTATTACCTCCTGATGATCTATTTCCAGCGTAATACTGCCATTTCGTACCCAGATAAATTTATAAAGGCTCTTTTCCTTTAGCAAGGCTTTGTCTGTATGGTAAGAATCGGTAAGGACGAGCTTTCCTTTTAGTTTGGTATTATATTGTTGTATCATTATTCTTTCATGGCTGAGGCGTCAAATGAGAGCGGTAACAGATCGCAAATACTTTTCACCTCATAAATTTCTTTCTTTCCGTAGAGCAGAATGCGGATGGGCTGTTTGTAGCGTTTCTCCGTTTCGAGTATTACCTGGCGACAAGCACCGCAAGGGGGAATAGGGAGATCGATGAAGTCCTTTTCCGTACGGGCAGCGATGGCAAGGGTCAGCACCGGTTGATCGGGATACTGAGAGTTGGCATAGAACAAGGTAGTGCGTTCTGCACATAAACCAGACGGATAAGCGGCATTTTCCTGATTGGTTCCGGTTACCACAATTCCGTTGGCAAGCAAGGCGGCAGCTCCTACTGAGAATTTCGAATAGGGAGCGTAACTACGCGTAGTTGCCTCCATTGCACTTGTCATCAGATCCTGGTCCGTTTTATTAAGTTCATCAAATGTGTATACTTTGATAATGCTGGTAATCGTCAGGTCTTTCATCTTTATCAAGGGTTTTTGTTCTACAATTAATGTTACAAAGTTAGGAAAGAGATTGATAATCCCAATTATTTTTATGATTTTTGTGGCATTTAACTCACATTTGGACAATAATGAATCAAACTCACCACAGAGTACCACTGAGTCTCACAGAGCTTTCTTTATCAGATGAAACGCGGATAAACGCAGATAAACGCAGATTAAAATACTGTTGTTCTTTATCTTATCCTTGTTTTTCTTTGCGAAAATCTGCGTTCATCTGCGTTTCAATTAATCATCTCTTGGTGCACCTCCCTGTGCGGGAAACACTTAGACTTGTCGTAATAACCCTTGCACTTATGCTTTCTGTGGGTGCACAGGCTCAGCGCAAAAATTCCCGTTATGTAGATTATATTGATAAGTATAAAGATCTTGCTATAGAGCAGATGAAAGAGCATAAGATTCCCGCCAGTATTACGCTGGCACAAGGATTGCTTGAAAGTGGTGCCGGAATGAGTGAACTGGCCCGTAAGAGTAACAATCATTTTGGTATCAAGTGCGGGGGAAGCTGGAAGGGACGTACGGTGCGGCATGATGATGATGCCCGTCAGGAGTGTTTCCGGGCTTATAAAAATCCAAGAGACTCTTATGAGGATCATTCTACGTTTCTGACTCGTGGGGCACGCTATGCTTTTCTGTTCAAGCTCAATATTACCGATTATAAAGGATGGGCACGCGGTTTGAAAAAGGCAGGGTATGCCACAGATCCTTCCTATGCCAACCGTTTGATTACTATTATAGAGGATTATGATTTGTATAAGTACGATTCCAAAGGTATTTATTCGGAACGTAAGTTGCGTAAACATCCGTGGTTGTTGAACCCGCATCCGGTGTATATAGCCAATGACATTGCTTATGTGGTTGCCCGTAACGGAGATACTTTCAAAGAACTGGGTGATGAGTTCGATATCAGTTGGAAGAAGTTGGTGAAGTATAATGACCTGCAACGCGACTATACACTGACGCAGGGTGACATCATCTATCTGAAAGCAAAGAAGAAGAAAGCTCCCAAACAATATAACGTGTATATTGTGAAAGATGGTGATTCTATGCATACCATTTCTCAGAAATATGGTATCCGACTGAAGAATCTTTATAAGATGAACCGTAAAGACGGTGATTATATCCCGGAAGTGGGAGATCGTTTACGGTTGAGATAATCTGAGTGTTTGTAACATTTCATTTGCTAAATTCGTACAGGGTGTTCGTTTTCGGACACCCTTCTTTTTTGTCTTGTTCCTTGTTTTCAGCACTTTAGTACTTTGGCACAGATTTAGTATCTCCAATCGTAAATCGCTAAATCGTAAATAGAAATAAGATGGACAGAGAAATTCCGAAAGAAGTACGTAACAAAGAACGTAATAAAAAGATTATTCGCTATTCAGCCATTGGGGTTACGGCCGTTGTGGTTATCAGTGTACTTGTTTCCCTGATGCGTACAGGGGTTCAGAAAAAGGATCTTGTACTTTCTACTGTTGACAAAGGTACAATTGAGGTCAGCGTCAGTGCATCGGGAAAGGTGGCACCGGCTTTTGAAGAAATTATAACTTCTCCTATCAATAGTCGCATTGTAGAGGTTTATCGCCGGGGGGGAGACAGTGTGGATGTCGGTACTCCTATTTTGAAACTGGACCTTCAAAGTACTGAGACGGAATACAAGAAATTGCTCGACGAAGAGCAAATGCGCCGTTACAAACTGGATCAGCTTCGTGTGAACAACCAGACCAAACTTTCTGACATGGCCATGCAGATAAAGGTGTCGGCTATGAAGCTGAACCGTATGAAGGTGGAGCTTCGCAACGAACATTACCTGGATAGCCTTGGTGCAGGTACTACCGATAAAGTACGCCAGGCGGAACTGAGCTATAATGTAGCCCAGTTAGAGTATGAACAACTCAAACAACAATATAATAATGAGAAACAGGTTGCTGCTGCCGAACTACAGGTACAGGAGCTCGATTTCAACATTTTCCGTAAGAACCTTGCCGAGATGAAGCGTACATTGGACGATGCACAGATTCGTTCTCCGCGCAAGGCTATTCTTACTTATATTAATAATCAGGTGGGTGCGCAGGTACCGCAAGGCGGGCAATTGGCTATTATTTCCGATTTGAGTCACTTCAAAGTGGAAGGTGAAATTGCCGATACTTACGGTGACCGTGTTGCCGCCGGCGGAAAAGCAATTGTGAAGATTGGTACGGAAAAGCTGGAAGGAGTGGTTAGCAGTGTGACACCGCTGTCAAAGAACGGGGTTATCTCTTTCTCCGTACAATTGGTGGATGATAACAACCGTCGTTTGCGTTCAGGTCTGAAAACAGATGTGTATGTGATGAATGCTGTGAAAGAAGATGTGATGCGGATTGCCAATGCTTCTTATTATGTGGGGCGTGGCGAGTATGAATTATTTGTAATGACTGCAGAGGATGAGATTGTGAAACGGAAAGTACAGTTGGGCGATTCCAACTTTGAATATGCAGAAGTAATAAGTGGTTTGCAACCGGGCGACAGGGTAGTGGTGAGCGATATGAGCCAATATAAGAACAAAACAAAACTAAAACTAAAATAGTGCTTCCCGCACGGGGAAGTACGGCAGGCGATGTTCGCTATCTTTAGATAGTATTGAATTATTAGCCTTTTGCAGAACAGGCTGTAGAATTATTCCACAAATATGTGGACCAATTCTACAGCCCTTTTTTCATTTCTTAGCTTTCCTTGGATAATTAATGTTTTTATTTACTGCTGTTTAGAATTAATTTGTTTCCTCGGCATCTTTAAGGTACAGTTATTGGGGTATATAAGTACAAATAGGTATTTGTAGATTTAAAATAATTAACCAATGAGAAACTTTAAAGTAGTATTGTTTGTGTTGGGTTGCCTGTGTGCAATACATGTTCAGGCACAGCAATTGGAAATAAAAGGTGTAGTGACATCATCAGACGACAAACAGCCACTTATCGGAGCTACCGTTTCTGTAAAAGGAGCACCGGGCCGGGGAGTAGTGACAGATATGGATGGTCGTTATACCTTGCATGTGGAGGCATCGGATAAATTCCTGGTTGTTTCCTATGTCGGGATGAAAACGGTTGAGGTGAAAGTGCCGAAGAACGGCGTTTTAAATGTGATGTTGCGCCCCGAATCACTGAGCTTGGATGAGGTAGTAGTGACCGGATACGGAAACTTTTCAAAGTCATCCTTTACCGGATCGGCCAATACGCTTCGGGCCGATATGCTGAAAAACGTGCCGGTACTCTCTGTTGAACAGAAGTTGCAGGGTATGACAACGGGGGTGAACATCACTTCCGGTTCCGGTCAGCCAGGAGCCAACCAGAGTATCCGTATCCGTGGTATGGGTTCGTTCAATGCATCCAATGAACCTCTTTTTGTCATTGATGGCGTACCGGTTACTTCCGGTAGTATGGGAGCCGGTACGGGTGCCGACGCTGCTTATATGAACAATGCTAAAACCAATGTGATGAGTACGCTTAATCCTGCTGATATTGAGAATATCACAGTGATAAAAGATGCCGCCGCCGCTTCTCTTTATGGTTCGCGTGCTGCCAATGGAGTAATCCTGATTACTACCAAGAAAGGGGCAGTAGGACGTACTAAAGTTACTTTGAGTGCCAGCGGAGGTTTTTCGAATGCAACTGTCAACTTCCGTCCTACATTGAACGGGGATCAGCGCCGCGAAATGATTTACGAAGGTCTGTACAACTCTGCCGTAGACAAAGGACTGGAATCTCCCGTGGAGTATGCCAACGCCAATATTGATACGTATGCAGGGATACCGGAACTGGAATATACCGACTGGCGGAAAGAACTGATGCGTACCGCTCATAATCAGAATTATGAAGTATCTGCTTCGGGAGGTAACGAGCGTACTACTTTCTACGCTTCCCTCGGTTTTAACCGTCAGGAAGGATTGGTAGAGAACTCCAGCCTGGACCGTTATTCTGCCCGTCTGAACATGACACAGAAAATAGGTAGCCGTGCCGAAATAGGGGGGAATATGATGTTCACCCAGATGAGTCAGGAGATGAATGAAGAACGTGGTTCTAACATTAATCCATTTCTTTGTGTGGCTGTGTCTGCCACGCCTTCTATGCCGGTGCGCGATGCTTCGGGCAATTATGTGGGCTCTTATGCCGGCACCAATGTGAATCCGCTTCGCGACATCCGTACCGATTATAACCGTAGCCGTATGACGCGTATGTTCTCTACCGGATATGCTTCCGTAGATATTATCAAGGGATTGAAGCTGAAAGAGACGCTGAGTTATGATTATACCGTGCAGAAAGATTCACGTTATCTGAATCCTCTTAGCGGAGCAGGCCCCAAGAGCGGAAGCGATGCCCAGACTTCAAAGGGATTTACCGAATATGGTAAGCTATTGTCATCTACTTCGCTCAACTATGCCCGTACATTTGCCGCCAAGCACCATCTTGATGTATTGGTAGCTTATGAACTGGAAAGTTATCAGAGTGATAAGGCGATGGGAGAGAAAGCCAAGCTCCCTTCGGATGTGTTGCTCGAACCGGATAATGCGGCTGTGCTGAAAAGTTTCGCTTCTTCTACGCAGGCATACAGGATGATTTCTTACCTTTCCCGTCTGAATTATGATTATGACGACCGTTACTACATTGCAGGCAGTTACCGTCGTGACGGTAGTTCCCGTCTTGCTCCCGAAAGCCGGTGGGGTGATTTCTGGTCTGTTTCCGGTATGTGGCATCTGAGCAACGAGTCTTTTATGGACGCTGTGAAGCCGGTATTGAATGATGTGAAAATCCGTGCTTCCTATGGTGTCAACGGTAATCAGCCGGGAGCTTTTTACGGATATATGGGGTTGTACAGTTACGGACAGAACTATATGGGAGCCGCAGGTTCGTATGAATCTGCTCAGGCCAATCCCGGTTTGAAGTGGGAAAAGAATTACAATCTCAATATCGGTCTCGACTTAGCTTTTATCAACCGTATCTTTGTGAGCCTCGAATATTACAACCGCGATACCAAAGATCTGCTTTACAATCGACCTATCAGTGCTACTACCGGTTTCCTGAATTACCTGGCAAATATCGGGCAGCTCAACAACAAGGGAGTGGAATTTGAACTGCGTACCATCAACTTTGCCAGTCCGGACTTTAACTGGACGTCGGTGTTGAACCTGACGCACAACCGTAATAAGATTGTAACGCTGGATGGAGATATGACGCAGTCTATCGAAGGTTCCTGGTTTATCCATAAGATCGGCCTTCCTTACAATAGTTTCTACGTGAAAGAGTTTGCCGGAGTAGATCCGATGACCGGAAAAGCCCTCTACTATCTCAATACGCAGGATGAACAGGGGATTTACAGTAAAGAAAAGACCGATGATGCTTCTAAGGCACAAGCCATTCCGTATAAGTCTGCCGATCCGAAGATTTCGGGAGGTTTTACTAACATCATCTCTTACAAATGGTTCGACCTGGGACTTACCTTTACCTATTCATTAGGTGGTTATTCCTTTGACAAAGCAGGTACGATGATAGAGACTGACGGTAGCAAAGAAAAGTCATACAATCTGCCTGTATATGCCTTAGACCGCTGGCAGAAACCGGGAGATGTAACCGACGTACCCCGTTTTGTATTGGAACAAGGTGCCGGTCCGCAAAACTCTTCCCGCTATATTCACAGTACCGATCATATCCGCCTCAAGAACCTGACAATCGGTTTCACACTACCGGGACAGTGGACACAGAAAGCGCTGATAGAGAATGCACGTATCTACTTCTCGGGCAGCAACCTGCTGACGTGGGCCAAATGGAAACAATATGATCCGGAAGTACCGGTCAACGGTGAGGTGTTCTGTGAAGCTCCCGCCATGCGTACCTTCAATTTTGGGGTTGAGATAACTTTTTGATTTTACTCATTTATATTATAATACTCAGATATATGAAACGTACATTGATATATATATTTGCTGCCACATCGCTTCTTTGTTCTTCCTGCTCAGGTGACTGGCTGAACCTGAATCCGTCTACTTCTGTGACTACTCCGGAGGCTATCCGTACACTCGAAGAGGCACAAATAGCCCTGAACGGTATCTATCGTATTGCTGCTTCGCACAGTTACTATGGTGATAATTACCTCTATTATGCCGATTGTCGTGGCGAAGATGTTCAGGCACGTATCAGCAAAGGAGCCGGAAAGCGTGTATCGCCTTATTATGAATTTAACGTTACGGCAGATGATGCCTTGAACATCACGCGTGTATGGAATCAGCCTTACAGTGTGATTCACCAGGTAAATAGTCTGTTGGAAAGAATTGAATCCGGTGCAGTGGCGACGGATGATGTTACTGCCCTCAACTGTATCAAAGCCGAGGCGCTTGCCTTGCGCGGACTGGCTTTGTTCGATCTTACCCGCCTGTTTGCTATGCCCTATACATTGGACAACGGTGCTTCTTTAGGAGTACCTATCGAGATTAAAACGACACTGCCTACCCATCAGCCTGCCCGCAACACCGTAGCCGAGTGCTATCAGCAGGTGATAGACGATATGACGGGGGCACTGGATCTTTCGGCCCTCTCTACTGACAAGAAGGACGGGTATCTCAATGTGTGGAGTGTCAAAGCATTGCTTTCGCGCGTGTATCTTTATATGAATAATAATGAGCAGGCACTCGCACTGGCCAAAGAAGTGATAGATAACGGAGGGCTTTATAAACTGTTCACACACGAAGAATATCCCACCGTGTGGGGAAAAGACTTCAGTTCTGAGTCGCTGTTTGAGTTTTACTATACCCTTTCCGAACCGGATGGCGGAACGGGAGGTGAGGGTGCTCCGATGGTGTATGCCGATAATGTGAAGGATTGGAATAACCTTGTACTCACCAAAGCCTTCCTCGATCTGTTGGGAGAAGACCCGGATGATGTGCGCCACGTGTTGAATCGCTTGCCCGAAAAACCGGCGGAAGATATACTGCCCGAAGGTTCTGCCGGCTATCCTAAGTATCTGAATAAGTATCCCGGCAAGACGGGGGATAATCCGCAGGACAATGACATCTGCATTGTCCGTCTCTCCGAAGTGTATCTGAATGCTGCCGAAGCTGCCTTTAAGCTGGGTGGGGCAGAAAACCTGAAATTCTCTTTGGATTGCCTCAATGCCATTGTGAGCCGTGCCAATCCGGTGAAGTCGGTGAAAGAATCAGAACTTAGCCTGGAACGTATCCTGAAAGAGCGTCGCAAGGAATTGGTAGGAGAGGGGCATGCTTTCTTTGATGCCATGCGAAATGGTTTGCCGGTGAATCGTACCGGTGGCTGGCATTTACCTTCCGTATCCGGGGCTGCGGTTATTACTCCGTCTGATCTGCGGGTGGCATTGCCTATTCCGCAAGCAGAGATAGATGCCAATCCGAATATGGTACAGAACCCACGTTAAGTGCTTTCTGCATGGGGAGGTAGATGGTTATGGAGTTAGATGGTTATAGAGTTGTAAGGTTATAAAGTGGTGGGGGAGAAGGTTATCTGGTGGAAGTAAAAAGAGAAAGATAGAGATGAAGACTTTTTGGAAGCAAAAGGATAGGAATATCTGAAATCGGCTAACTAAACTTTTTGTTGAAACCCTCCATCTGAGAATACTTTACATGAAAACGCTGCATGAATATGCAGATAAATGGGCTTTTCCGGTAGAATATACGCATATTCTTACCGGAAAAGCCTGCTTTTGTTGGTGAGAAATGATCTGTCCGGCACCGGGGAGCAGTGTGCGCGGCTCCGGGGAGCAACATGTTCGGCTCCGGGGAGTGATTTGCCCGGCTCCGGGGAGGGCTTCGGAAGCTCCTTTGATGTGCTTATTTGACTTATTAGGCAGCTGGAAATGACCGTGGAGAAAATAGCATAATGAACTATTCTTTATCTGCTTTTGATCATAAGGATCGTTGCGGAGAAGATTGTGTTTTGTGCTGATGCAAAAAATAATCAAATGCAAACTCTTTGCATTCTCCTGATGCGCCTGTAATGTCTTTAATTCCACCAACCGGGAGTTGGTTCCGCTATGGCGTTATAAAAAGGGTATAGAAAATACAATTTGTCAATCTGTCAGAATCAGAATCTTCTTCACGCTTGTAGTATGGGCAGTTGCCGTCCGGACAATGTAATTTCCCGAAGGCAGACTGAATGACGTTTCCGCAGTATTTACCGCTATTTGGCGGATCTTTACACCGCTATATGTATATACTTCTATACTGCTCTTTCCTGAAAGTCCGTTTACAATTACAGTATTGCCCGATGCATATACTGTAATTGCATCTTCAGACTCCTTTCCGATACCGGTTCCACTTCCATCAGAGTTTTGCTTCTCTGTGATATCGGCTACAAGGCTGTTGAGGTATACCTCCAAATTGGTGTATCCTTCCTGACTCAAAGTCGTTGCTTTTCCGTCGGTGGCATTGTTCGGGTTGAGACCGTTGGCTATCTCCCATACATCGGGGATACCGTCACCATCCGTATCTTTCAGTTGGTCGGTGGTAACTCCCCCCTTACTTAGCTCCGGCCAGGGACTGGAAGCTCCTGTGGGCATTACATCGGTGGGCAGATCGATAAGACCGGGCTTTTTGGCAGCATCATCGGATACGCTGCCTTGATAAGTCGCCGTTCCGGTTTCTGTTTCTTTCACGATGCGTTCGTCTATAATATCTCTTTCTTTGGAGCAACCGGCATAGAGCAATACTTGTTTGAATGCCTGTCCGGCGGTATGGGTAGTGATGACATCGGTTTCAAGCGGAGTATCCAGTTTCATTTCGGCCTTTACCTGATCATTGAAGGTGTTGTCGCACTCTTTATTATTGATCTGTTCATAGATACCTTTTGTCCAGTTGTCGGCAGTGACGGCCGCATTGCCCTCTATCACATTGCCGTCTACGTAGAACTGTCCCCATACATGTTCCATTGGCTTCCATGCATTAGGAGTGCCGTCGGCATTGGTACAGTATGCCGTAGTTCTTACGCCGATCTTGGCAATACGGTAACGTACTGCACTCTGAGGGGTTGCGGGACCTGGTTTGTAGTAGTTGTTTACGATGTTTACTTTCATACCTTCGCCACCATAACATCCATTGCCTGCCCAGTTGTAGAATACATTGTTGCGCAGGTCCATATACTCCCGTTCCTGTGTTCCCGGACGCGGGCCAAGGCGGGGTACGCGGCTTTCGTGGTGAGCCATCAGGTTGTGATGATAAGATGCATGGGCACCTCCCCAGTTACCGCCATACCCGTGTTTCCCTTTGCTGTGTCCGGAAGTGCGCAGGCTTTCGGAGATAAGACACCATTGTACCGTTGTGTTTTCAGAACCATATACGGACAGGCATTCGTCAATAGACCAGCTGACCGAACAGTGGTCTACAATGATATTCTTTTTATCCATACCTCCCAGACCATCCGGTTCTCCACCGGTAGCTATGCTTGCTGTTCCTACCCGGAAACGCAGGTAACGGAGAATGACATCGTTGGCCGAGATGATAACCGGATAATCCGCCAGGCAGATTCCTTGTCCCGGAGCACTCTGTCCGGCAATGGTAATATTGTCATTGGAGATTTTCAGATCACTCTTCAGGTAGATGGTTCCGGCTACATCGAAGACAATGGTGCGTGCCCCTTTCTGCTTTACAGCGTAGCGCAAGGTACCTTTGGCCTCACTGTCCTCAAGAGTGGTTACATGATAGACGTTTCCTCCCCGTCCGCCTGTTGTGTAGCGGCCATGCCCTTCGGCACCGGGAAAAGCAGGAAGCTGTTGTGCAACCAGCCGGGTAGAGACTGGCAGGCATGTTAACAGCATCAGAAGATAGATTACTTTACAGGTTTTCATTTTAATATCTATTGAGTAAGCAAGAGTCTGTTTCAACTTTAGTCCATAATAAAGTTGAAACAGGCTCTTAGGCGTTAGTTTGTAACTATGATTTTCTCGTTTTCTCTGTTTCCGTCGGCCAGGATATAAGTGATAATGTATACACCTGGTTGTAATGCCGGCAGATTGATTTCATTTTTCTTAGCCTGTGGATGTGAAGAGTATACCTGTGTACCCGTTAGGCTGGTGATATACAGTGCAGTCACTTCACTGTTGGTTGCGTAAGGACGTTCGATAGAAGTGCCGCCGCCTCCTGCCAGGTTGTTCAGGTAGTTTTCCAGATTGGAATAACCGTTCGCACTGATTGCTCCTCCGTCTGCGGGATTGTTCTTATCCAGCCCGTTAGCATCTTCCCAACTGTCGGGGATACCATCGCCATCTGTATCTATAGGGGCAGATTCACCGTTCTTTGGAGTAAGATCAGGCCAGGGAGTCCAGTTTTCATTGGCATCGGCAGGTTTCAGATCGTCCTGAGAGTTGATCATACCAACAAATTTTACGGTAGGAGATGCCGGTTCTGTCTTGTTCCATTTGATAGCACCTCTGTCTACGGGTACCGATTCTCCTGCTGCTTCGGCCAGGATGCGTGTGTCTACTTCGTCGAGCTTCGGCAGTTGTGCTCCGGCTTGCCTGATGACTTTATAGTAGGCTTCTTCTGCCGTTTCTACATTGAGGTCGCTGCTGGCCGAGGGGATAGTCAGCTTTATATCGTTGATAAGGTTTGTACCCGCACGCAGATTGACTGCTTTCTTAGAGTTGCTTCCGTCTGCATAGATCCAGTTGTCGGCATTCACCAGCGAGTGGTCTCCTTTGTTCTTATCGTTTTTGTATTCATTGGTTTCAAATAAGTTTCCGTCAATAAACCATTCTCCCAGTCCGGTAGCACTGGCGGCATCATGAGAACAGTCGGCAAACCAGCGTTCCTGGAATGTATTGGTGGCAGGCCCCGGCTTATAGTAATTGTTGATGAGATTGGTGCGTGAATAAGCCCCTTCGATAATTGAATGCAGTTGTCCACCGTATAAAGCGCCTTTGTTTCCCCAGTTGAAGTGCACGTTGTTGATAATCTCCGTGTCTACAAAAGCATCGTGTCCGCTGGCAGCTTTGTCACGGGCACCATTCACCAGCGGAGTACGGCCTACACAATGTGCAAACAGGTTGTGATGAAATGTAGAATGCTCGCCACCCCATTGTGCACCGTAACCGCGTGCGCCTTTATCATGTTTGGATACATAGAGCGGTTCGCTCAGGATACACCATTGCATGGTGGTGTACTTGTTATCGTACATCGTCACGTTTTCTTCCATTGACCAGCTAAAGGAACAGTGGTCGATGATAACATTCTCCGTATTTTCAATTCCTAATGAAGAGTAGTTTTTACCCGACAAGTCACCGGCACGGAAGCGTATGTAGCGTACAATAAAGTTTTTGCTGTGAATGTAGATATTGGCTCCCGAGATACAGATACCACCACCCGGAGCAGATTGACCTGCAATGGTTACATTGGGTCTGGGACATTTCAACCGTTCTTTCAGGACGATAGTACCACCTACTTTGAAAAGAATGGTTCGTGGGGTATCGTCTCCTGTACTCAGTGCCCAACGGAGGGTTCCTTCAATGGGCTCTTCCGTCGAAAGATAGTCCTCCAAACTTGTCACATAATACACTTTACTGCCTATGGCAGGATCTGTGGCACGTCCGCCGGTCGCGAAGCGTCCCCAGCCTTCGGCACCCGGAAAAGCAATTTGTTGTGCACTTGCCTGTGAACATACAGACGAAAGAGGAAGTAGCATAAGGCATCCGAGCAAGGCATGCTGCCGGAGGTTTTTCCTGAGAATAATGTTCTTCATTCTATATTTTATTAATGATTTAATATTGGCTTTCAATGATAGCGCACACTCCTCTAATCAGTGGGCGTTTGCGCTAATATGCATCTCAATTATAGCTTATCCGAATTTCTTTGCAATATTACGTGCTTTACAATGAACGCGTGTGTAATATCTGTTGTAAATGGAGGATGACCAATATTTTCCATTCACAATCAATTATTCCACATTCCTTTGTCAGCATATTTGTCGGAAATGCAGTGATAGGACTGGCCGGTTACTATCTGTTGCCATGAGCCGGAAGATTCTTGCCGGAATATTGATTCTCAGGTTGTGCAGGAGTGTTAAATATATTTCGGTTGATACTTTTTATAGAAGATGAAGAATAACGTGAAGCCGATAAGGGCGAACGGTACGCCGGCCAATGCCGGATAACGGTAGCCATTGCTTACAACCAGTCCCCCTGCATAAGCACCGATGGCATTACCGAGATTGAAGGCTATTTGTACGCTGGCTGCTCCCAGCATCTCTCCACCTTTGGCTACGCGGATTATCAATACCTGTTCCGGACTGGAAACTGCAAATAATCCCGCTGTGCAAAGGCACATCAGGATGACGGCCAGCCAATTGTACGGGGAGAAGAAGAAGATTAAAAGCAACATGATACAGATAAGCGCCTGTGCAGCCATTCCCACTTTTCCAGGTGTGTAGCGGTCGGAAAGACGCCCGCTAATCAGATTACCCATTACCATACCGAATCCGGCAAGGATCATTAATGGGGTGATACTTTCTGCGGAGAATCCGGAAACATTGGTCAGCATAGGATTGATGTAGCTATACCAGCAGAATACTCCACCGTTTCCTAAAGCCGTAGCACCAAGTATCAGCCAGGGGGCAGGAGTTTTGAGAAAACGGAATTGCCCTTTGAAACCGGTATCTTTCAGTCCTTCTACATTGGGCACCCAACGCCATATGTAATAAAGGATAACAACTCCCCATACACCTACTAAAAGAAAGGTGAAACGCCATGAGAGCATCGTACTCAGAGAAGTTCCCAAAGGAACGCCGAATAGGTTGGCAATGGTCATTCCGGCAATCATAATAGATACGGCTTCCGAACCTTTTCCTTTGTCGGCAACTTTCTCGGCTACGATGGAGCCTACTCCGAAATACGCCCCGTGTGGCAGTCCGGAGATGAAGCGGGCCAACAATAATACCCAATAATTAGGAGCCATTGCTGCACAAATATTGCCAAGCATAATTAGTGCAACGAGTACAAGCAGAATACGTTTCAAGGGATGTTTCCGGGCAAGAGTCAGGATAGGGGCACCCACGCAGACTCCCAATGCATAAGCAGAAATGAAATGTCCCGCCGCAGGAATACTGATATTTAAATCCTTTGCCACATCGGGCAGAATACCCATCATTACAAACTCGGCGATACCCAATCCTAAGGTACCGAACGCCAAAGCAATCAGACTCTTCTTCATACAAAACCTTACCTAATACCTTAATTTTCTTTTACCGGCTGCAAAGGTAAAACAAAAAATGTCAGGGTATAGTTCCGCCTGAACGTTTTTGATTTGGATCAATTTTATGACAGACACCCCGTCTGTTTTTATGTTCACTTTTGTATCTCCTGATAGTTCGTCTTTGGGCAAAGTGTTCATTTTCGGACAATAGAGTTTTTGTTTAATCATCAGGAAATAAGTGATTTACTTCTTTGGCACACGATTTGACTATATTTCACCGATAAAATGCGAAATAATTAATACCATTAAATACTTAAGTTATGATAACATTGACTTCTCTTTCCAAAATCTATCGTACGAATGAGATTGAAACGGTAGCCCTTGAAAACGTGAATCTGACCGTGGCCCGTGGTGAGTTTCTTAGCATTATGGGACCTTCCGGATGTGGAAAATCTACACTGCTGAACATTATGGGGTTACTTGATACGCCTTCTACCGGTACGATTGAAATTAACGGTACTCATACAGAAGGGATGAAGGATAAAGAGCTGGCGGCATTTCGTAACAAGACCCTTGGGTTTGTTTTTCAGTCTTTCCATTTGATAAACTCGTTGAATGTACTGGATAATGTGGAGCTTCCGTTGCTTTATCGCCGCGTCAACGGTAGCGAGCGTAAACGCTTGGCAAAGGAAGTGCTCGAGAAAGTGGGGCTGAGTCATCGTATGAACCATTTTCCTACGCAACTTTCCGGCGGTCAGTGTCAGCGGGTAGCTGTAGCCCGTGCTATAATCGGCAATCCAGAGATTATTCTTGCGGATGAGCCTACCGGTAACCTGGACTCAAAGATGGGAGCTGAAGTCATGGAACTTCTTCATCGTCTCAACAAAGAAGATGGACGCACTATTGTGATGGTTACTCATAATGAAGAACAGGCTAAACAGACTTCCCGTACGGTTCGCTTCTTTGACGGCAGACAAGTGCAATAGACATTATAATGATATTGAGACCTAACTAAATATTCTGCATTCTTACTTTTTATAACTTAAAGAAATCATATACGACAATGAAAACAAGTCTATCCATATTTACTATCGCACTCATGCTGGGGATTCTTTTTTCTCCTTTACGGGCACAGTCTAATAAAAAAGTGATCCGCAATGAAGCGGTTGCCGACTTCTCTTCCATCCGCCTGCAGGCAGTGGGCGATATCTTTTTTACCCAGTCGGATGATTACTCTCTACGCGTTGAAGGCCCCGAGGAGTATGTGAAGAAGGTTACTGTTACAGCAAAGGATGGTAAGCTCGTCCTCAGTTATAAGCAAAAAAATAACGATTCAAAGAAGTTAAAGTATTATATCTCTGCTCCGGACTTGTCTCGCGTTGACGTTGAGGGTGTTGGCTCTTTCCGCTGCGAGAAGAAACTAAAACTGAAGAATCTGGAGTTGAATATGACTGGTGTTGGTTCTATAAATATAGCCGATCTGGAATGCAAAACTCTTCGTGCCCGTCTTGAAGGAGTAGGAAAGGTGAATGTGCATGTAAACTGCGTTAACCTCATAGCCAATGCTGATGGTGTAGGGCATATGACTTTGTCCGGATATGCCAAAACTGCTAAAATTACGAAAGACGGTATTGGTGGGGTAAATACCCGGAATCTGGAAACAGGAGAGTAAAAGATAAGGAGATTTAGTAAATATTCTAATTTGTCTAATCGTAAATATCTTCAAGATGATTAAACTATATTTCAAACAAGCGTTGGCACAATTGCGCCAGCAACCTATTATAAGTCTGGTCAGTGTACTGGGTACGGCGCTTGCTATTTTCCTCATAATGCTGGTGGTGATGATTCAGCAGGTGAAGGTAGCTCCTTTTTCTCCGGAAAGCAACAGAGATCGTTTCCTGCACTTTGCTTTTATGAGTATCGGTAACAAGGAGTGGGGAGACGGTACCAGCAACGGGCCTATGAGCGAACAAACTGCAAAAGCTTGCTTTAAGTCACTTACCACCCCTGAGGCAGTTACTGTTTATTGTTGTGCGGCAATAACTACTCCCGCTTCTGTGCCGGGTAGTCCTGCCGTTAGTATTGACTTACGACAGACTGACAATACTTTCTGGCAGGTGTTCGATTTTGCATTTGTTGCCGGTAAGCCTTATGACCAGGCTACTTTTGATTCCGGCCGGCCTGTGGCTGTGTTGACAGAGAGTGTTTCCCGTGCTCTGTTTGGTACAACTGAATCCGTTGGATATGAATTTCTTTTAAATCATGCTCCCTATAAAGTAGTGGGGATAGTGAAAGATGTTTCTACTTTGGCAAGTTCTTCATACGGACAAGTGTGGATCCCTTATACTTCGACAGATTTGGCCAAAGATACATGGAGTGATAGTCATATGGGAATGATGAGTGTAACGATTCTGGCACAAAGCCGGGACGACTTTGAGCGCATTCGTGAAGAGGTTAAGAAAATGCAGCAGCAGTATAATCATTTGTTGGCCGAAAGTGGTTATGAGTTAATTTATCGCAATCGTCCGTACGATCAGGAGAAGCAGGCTATAGCTTTTGCTGCCAACTGGGAGCCTGATGTAAAGGCTGCCCGCCGACAGCGGATTACTATTTTCGTTATCCTGCTGTTGGTGCCTGCCATTAACCTGAGTAGTATGACTCAGAGCCGTTTGCGTCAGCGTGTTTCTGAGATTGGTGTACGTCGTGCTTTTGGAAGTACACGTACGGAGATGATGGGGCAGATTGTAATGGAGAACTTGATAGTAACCCTGTTTGCCGGTCTGGTAGGTTTACTTTTCAGTGTATTGTTTGCCTATCTGGGAAACAGTTTTCTGTTTCAGGACTATAGTGCTACGCTCAATCCACCCGAAGTAAATGCCTCTATCCTGCTACAACCTTCTACATTTATGTATGCATTGCTTTTCTGCTTTATACTTAACTTCCTGAGTACCGGCCTGCCGGCATGGAAAGCGTCGCGTACCAGTATTGTAAATGCTTTGGGAGGTAGAACTCATTAAACCGAATGAATGATGAATAAAAAACTATTTACACAGATAAAAAATGAGTGGCATTCCAATCTTTGGATAGCTACAGAGTTACTATTGGTAAGTGTGGTGATGTGGTATGTTGTGGATTATATCTATGTTCAGTATCGTGTGTACAACGAGCCGCATGGGTTCGACATCTCTCATTGCTATCTCGTAAGCATGGGCGGACTTACAGATAAAAGTCCTGACTTTATTCCGAATGACACATTGATTGCCGATGAAATAGAAGAGTTGGTGAACCGTATCGCCCGTCGTCCGGAGGTAGAAGCTGTAAGTTTGTCCCAGAATTCTTATCCTTATAATGGAAGCAATAGCGGCAGTGATATAAGGTATGATACACTTCAATCCTATGGATATGTAGTGCGTCGTCTGGTAACTCCGGATTTCCTGCGGGTATTCCGCTATGAGGGGACACGCGGAGAAACACCGGAGCAATTGGCAGAAATGCTGACTAAAGAGAACTTTCTGGCATCTGATAATCTGTATGAGAGAAAATATAATATTAAATTAACCTCATTGGTAGGTAAACAGTTTTATTTGTGGGGTGATACTACGAAAACTTACAATCTGGCTGCTTCTTTGAAACCGATACGCTACTCGGATCACGATCAGGCTTTGTTCTCCTACTGTATGCTTTATCAGTTATCGAGGAGTTGGTATGATACTCATTTAGAAGTATGTATACGTGTGAAGGAAAATCAGGATGTAGACTTTATCAATCGCCTTAAAGCTGACAGTGAGAAACAGTTACGTGTGGGAAATGTTTTCATTGCCGATATTCGCTCTTTTGCAGACATTCGCCGCAATTTTGAACAGAACTCTATGAATGAGTTGCGTAATTATGTTTTCGGCATGGTTTTTCTGCTACTGAATATCTTTCTGGGATTGTTGGGTACCTTCTGGTTCCGTACACAACAACGCCGGAGTGAGATTGCTCTGCACAAGGCATTGGGAGGAACAAACCGTACCATCTTTAATCGTTTGCTGACAGAAGGATTGCTGTTGCTTGTGATAGCTACTGTACCTGCCATTGTTATCGACTGGAATTTAGCACATGCCGAACTGAACTCATGGATGAATGGTACTACCCTTGAAACCGGGCGTTTCATAATTACCACAGTTCTTACATTTGTTCTCATTACCTTAATGATTGTGACAGGTATTGGTATTCCGGCACGTAAAGCGATGAAGATACAGCCGGCAGAGGCACTGAGGGAAGAATAAAGGGATTTACGATTAGACAATTTACGATTTACGATTGAAGTTACTGAATAAATTGATTAATCGTCTGATTCCCATATTTATAACTGAAAGTAATCCCAATTGTTTAATCGTAAATCGTCTAATCGTAAATTATTTCATGTTTAAACAACATTTCAAACAAGCCTTTCATTTGCTGCTGGAGAATAAGCTGCTCTCTGCAATCAGTATTGCCGGTACGGCACTTGCTATTTCAGTGGTGATGGTGATTATCATTTTGTTGTACGCTAAGACAACAAATTATGAACCGGAAACAAACCGTGATCGTACGTTGTATGTGAAATGGTCCAGTGTTTATGAAAAAGAGAATAAAGATGCACGTAATTATAGCCGGGTATCTCTCTATGATATACAACAACTATTTTATCCGCTGACAACTGCAGAAGCAGTAACAGCTATTTGTGAATATGGACGTATGTTGGCTGCTGTTCCGGGTGGAGGAGAGGAGATTAATTGTCAGTCACTTTATACCGATGCTGCCTTCTGGCGTGTATTTGAATTTGGTTTTCTTGCCGGAAAACCCTATGATGAGGCTGCTTTTAAGTCCGGATTGAAACAAGCCGTAATATGCGAAAGTGTAGCCCGCCGTTTGTTTGGTGGAGTAGAAGAAGCTGTGGGACGTCGTTTGGAACTAAACTTTGTAGAGTTCACCATTTGCGGGGTAGTACGCGATGTGAGCAAGTTTGCTGAGCAGAGCTACTCTGAAATATGGGTACCTTATACTACTAATAGTGATATTAGCCGTATTGATCTTTCGGGATGGACAAAAGGGCATACAGGCGGTTTTCAGTGTTTTATTCTGGCACATTCCTCTGCCGATTTTCCTGAGATACTCAAGGAAGTAGACGTGAACCTGGCTAAGCTGAACAGCAATGATCAGGAAATGCAACTGGATTTATTGGGACAACCTGATACTTTTTTCGTTCAGATGCTTCATAAGTATGCAAATGGTGGTGTTCCGGGGCAGGAGGTCATAATCCGCTATATTATTATTGTGATTGTCATTCTGCTTGTTCCCGCCATTAATTTGTCAGGACTGACACAGAGCCGGATGCGTAAACGTCTTTCGGAGATTGGAGTACGTAAAGCTTTCGGGGCTACCCGTTCGGGATTGCTCTGGCAAGTTCTTACCGAGAATTTGCTACTTACGCTGATCGGAGGATTAGTAGGATTGTTGTTCTCTTATTTTGCTCTTTGGCTACTGGCAGACTGGTTGTTGGCATCTGAGTTGTCGGATGGTGGAACGGCAACAATGAATGCTTCCATGATAAGTCCGTGGATATTCTTTGTGGCACTTCTTTTCTGTCTGGTTCTCAACTTACTTTCTGCAGGGATTCCGGCAGAGCGTGTGGCTCGTACAACCATTGTCAATGCATTAAATGAAAGGTAATCAATATGTTCAAGCACATCTTTACAATAATATGGAACAACCGGCGGCATAATGGATGGTTGATAGCCGGGTTGTTTGTTATTTCCACTTGCATGTGGTATGCGGTAGATTACGTTTATGTTATTACCGTTAATCAAACCCGTCCTTTGGGATTCAACTGGCACAATGTATATGCTCTCAATATTGGTGTACTTACTCCTGAAAGTGCAAAATTTCTTCCGGACAGTCTTCATACAAAGAATGCTACAGATGATTTCTATGCATTCATAGACCGCTTGGAACATCATCCGGCGGTGGAATCTGTTTGCTATACAAACATGCATAAACACTATGTCTGGATGAACCAAACAGCTTCACTTGTGCATGATACAATTACCTGTAATAGTTACATGCGTGGCGTTAGTTCGGATTATTTCCGGGTATTTGGAGTGAAAGGAGCAGATGGGAGTTCTCCGGAGCAACTGTCGGGTAAGGCAAATTTTACGGATATTATTATAACGGATAATCTGGCCCGGAGACTTTTTCCGGATCGTCCTGCTGTGGGCGAATGGGTAAAGAATAACTTAAACGGAGACAGTGTACGTATAGCGGCTGTATGTGAAAGCCAAAAGTACAATGAGTTTACCGCTCATCAGTCGGCTACTTATATTCCGTTGATTTACACAAAAAAATATCCTTTCTATTATCTGGATGCTCCTTATTTAGGTGTTTACATCCGGGTACGTCCTGATTCCGACGGAGAAGATTTTATTCGTAAGTTTCGTAAAGAGATGCGTGAACAATTGATGATAGGAAATTTCTATCTTGGAGATATGCGCCCGATGAGTGATTATAGAAATATACAATTGAAAGAGCCTCGCAATGATTTGTATACCTATTTTTCAGTGGCTGTATTCTTCTTAATGAATGCTTTTCTTGCTGTGTTGGGTACTTTTTGGTTCCGTACCCAACAACGTCATTCGGAGCTTGGATTACGTGTTGCATTAGGTGCCACCAGGGTGAGTCTGCGTAAACTTCTTCTGGGTGAAGGACTGATTTTGTTGACTCTGGCATTTATTCCGGCAATAATAGTGGGAGCTAATTTGGGCTTTGCGGAAGTTGTTTCCAACTATCCTGTAGAGTTTACGTTACTTCGCTTTCTGGCAGGTACATTTGTTACCTATATCTTGTTGGCTATTACCGTATTTATTGCTGTCTGGCTCCCTGCCCGGCAAGCAATGGGTATTCAACCGGCAGAAGCTTTGCATGAAGAGTGAAAATTAAATTATATATCTGCGTTGCTTTCAAGATAATAGCGTATATTTGTGCGCACAATCGTGAAACAACGCAGTATTTAATTCTATGACTCAACGATTTTATAACACACTTTTGTTCCTGTTATTTACAGTATTTCTACCGATAACTGCTGCTGAACAGATTTATAATGTCCTTTTTATACAGTCTTATACTAATCAGACTCCCTGGCATAGTGAACTGACCCGTGGACTTCGTGATGGCTTTGGTGAAGAGAAACTGAAGATTAATATTATCACCGAATATCTGGATGCCGATTACTGGGCATATAGTTCAGAAAAAGTTATTATGAGCCGTATTTGCGAACGGGCAAGAGGACGTGGTGTAGACTTAATTGTGACGTCTGGTGATGAGGCTTTTCATACATTGTTTGCTTGTGGTGATTCTTTGCCACGTCAGATTCCGGTTGTTTTTTACGGTATCAAATATCCGGATGAAGCTCTTATGGCTACTTTACCTAATATTTGCGGTTTCACTTCCAATCCCGATTTTTTTCTTTTACTGGAACAGGCCAATAAGGTATTTCCCGAACGTAAAGAGGTTGTTTGTGTGAATGATAACAGCTTTTTAAGTTTGAAAGGGAAAGAAGATTTTATGAATGAGTGGGGACAGTTTGTAAAGCGTCATCCTGATTATAAATTGCAGACTTACAATGTACAAACCGGAACTACAAATAGTATTATCTCTTCTGTATGTTACCCGCGTAATAGCCACGGGCGTATTGTGGTAGTACCTAAATGGTCTCCTTTTATGGCATTTATCGGCAAGAACTCTAAAGCGCCTTTTTTTTCCTGCCAGAGCCTGGCGTTGACTAACGGAGTTTTTTGTGCTTATGATGCTGATCCGTATGCTTCTTCGCGGATGGTAGGTGTGAGGGCAGCTAAAGTGCTGAAAGGAACTTCTCCGACAGATTTAGGGATTACTGAAAGTCCGATTGATTTTTACTATGATTATAAGCAGCTCGATTTTTTTCATGTGGCAAAAGATCGGGTGAAACCCGGGATTATACTTAATGAGCCTCATTGGGAGAAGTATAAATTCTTTTTCATTTTGCTTTATGCTTCCATACTTGGGCTATTGGTATTTATTGTTGTTTGGCTGATACGTGCTAATCGACGGGAGGCACGCCGGAGAATGCATGCACAAACCCGTCTTTTGGTACAAAACCGTTTGGTGGCCCAGCGTGATGAGTTTGATAATATTTTCCATTCTATTCGCGAGGGAGTAATAACGTATGATACTGATTTTCGTATTCATTTCACTAATCTCTCTTTGCTACGTATGTTGCATCTTCCGGTCGATGTTACTGTCCGGCCTTACGAGGGATTGCCTGCCGGTTCTATCTTCAAAATATATTCTAAGGGTAAAGATGTATTGCATGACATGCTGAAAGAGGTAATTAAAGAAGGCAAAAGCTGCATAATTCCTTCCAACTCTTTTATGCAGGAAGTACATAGTGGCAATTACTTTCCGATTTCCGGAGAGATGGTTCCTATTCATTCACGTGGAGAGATTACCGGCGTTGCCCTTTCCTGCCACAATGTATCTGATGAAGAGATGCGGAAACGCTTTTTTGACCTGGCAATAGAGGATAGTTCTATCTATCCGTGGCAATTTAATATTCGTACTAACATTTTTACTTTTCCGTTAGGATTCCTCCGGCAATTTGGTTTTGATGAATCGGCAACTACTATTACGCGTGAGAATATGGAAAAGATGGTGCATCCGGAAGAGTTGGAACACATACGTTCTCTATTTGATGCTGCCCTTACAGGAGTACATCAGAATACCCGGATGAGTTTCCGTCAGCGTAATGCAGATGGGCATTACGAGTGGTGGGAATATCGTACTTCCGTGCTTAGTGGACTGACATCAGATGAGCCTTATAGTATTCTTGGTGTTTGTCAGAGTATTCAACGTTATAAAAGTACAGAGGAAGAGTTGACCATAGCCCGCGATAAGGCATTGCAGGCTGATAAGTTAAAGTCTGCCTTCCTAGCCAATATGAGTCACGAAATTCGTACGCCTTTGAATGCTATTGTCGGTTTCTCCGACTTGTTGAGTGATACAAGTGCTTTCACAGAAGAAGAGGTTTCCCAGTTTATTACTACAATTAATAAGAACTGTAGTCTGTTGTTGGCATTAATTAATGATATTCTTGACTTGTCTCGTATTGAGTCGGGGACGATGGACTTCCAGTTTGCCCGTCATAGTCTTCCTTTGCTGTTGAAGAACGTACATGACTCCCAGCAGTTGAACATGCCATCGGGGGTAGAACTTAAACTTGATATCCCGACAGGTAGTAAGAAGTATATGGTGACAGATAATGTACGCTTGCAGCAGGTAGTGAATAATCTTATAAACAATGCTGCTAAGTTCACAACAAGTGGATCTATTACAGTGGGATATACTGAAGATGAACTCGGCTATACCTCTTTATTTGTGGAAGACACCGGTAAGGGAATTTCTCAGGATGGATTGGATCATATTTTCGAACGTTTCTATAAAGTGGATAATTTCACGCAGGGAGCCGGATTAGGGCTTAGTATTTGTCAGACAATCGTGATGCGGCTTAATGGAACGATCCGTGTTACGTCTGAAGTAGGAAAGGGAACACGTTTTACTGTACGCATCCCGGATGTTTGTGAGTAAACGATGTTAAAGACGTTCATTTGTGTACAAAGTGTTCGTTTTCGGACACTTACCGAATGTATTAATTATCGGAGAATTAGTTACTTATCTTTTTGGCACGCCGTTTGGACTTCTTAAATTGTAGAAAATAATACTTTTATGAAAAAGAAGAATATACTGCTTGTTTTAGCGACTTTTGCCTTTTCGCAAATACTTACGGCACAGAATGAACGGGAAATAACTCTTAATGAGGCTATTGCCTTGGCACGTACTCAATCCGTAGATGCGGCGGTGGCCTTGAATGAACTGAAAACAGCTTATTGGGAATATCGTACTTTTCGTGCTGATCTTCTACCCGAAGTGAATCTAACAGGGACATTGCCAAACTATAAAAAATCGTACAGCTCTTATCAAAATTCGGATGGTACTTACGGGTTTGTCCGTAACAACTACCTGGAACTATCCGGAGACTTGTCTATTGATCAGAATATATGGCTGACAGGTGGTAAACTTTCTCTCTCAACTTCATTGGATTATATCAGGCAGTTCGGAGGAAACGGGAAAGAACAGTTCATGTCCGTACCGATCAACCTGGAACTGACCCAACCTGTTTTTGGCGTGAATAAGCTGAAGTGGGACCGTCGTATAGAACCCGTACGCTATGAAGAGGCAAAGGCTGCTTTTATCTCTGCCACGGAAGATGTGACGCGTAAAACCATTACTTACTTTTTTCAGTTGCTGTTGGCAAAGGAAACGTTGGCTACTGCCCGGCAGAATGAGCTGAATGCCGAACATTTATATAAGGTAGCCGGAGCTAAGCGTGAGATGGGGCAGATATCAGAAAATGAGTTGTTACAACTGAAACTTTCTGCTCTGAATGCCAAGGCTGCTACTACAGAAGCAGTGAGTAATCTGAATGCCAATATGTTCCAGCTTCGCGCTTTTCTGGGAATGGATGAGGATGAAAAGCTGGAACCAGTGGTTCCAGAATCGGCACCGGACATACGAATGGAATATAACGAAGTGCTTAGCAAAGCTTTGGAACGTAACTCTTTTGCACAGAATATTCGTCGTCGGCAGCTTGAATCGGACTATGCGGTAGCTACCGCACGTGGCGATCTGCGTAGTGTAGACCTTTTTGCCAGTGTAGGCTATACAGGGCTTGACAAAGAGTTTGCCTCTGCCTACAATCATCTGCTCGATAACCAGATAGTGAAAGTGGGTGTCAAGATTCCTATTCTGGATTGGGGAAAGCGTCGTGGTAAGGTACGTGTGGCAAAGAGTAATCGTGAAGTGGTACTTTCCAAAATTCGTCAGGAACAGATGAACTTTAATCAGGATATCTTCTTGCTTGTGGAGCATTTCAATAATCAGGCACAACAGCTAAGCATAGCCAAAGAGGCCGATATTATTGCTCAGCAGCGTTATAAAACCAGTATTGAGACTTTTCTGATAGGTAAGATCAATATACTCGACTTGAATGATGCGCAGAATTCAAAGGATCAGGCACGGCAGAAACATATATCAGAACTGTATAATTATTGGTCTTATTTCTATCAGATTCGTAGCCTTACCCTTTGGGATTTCGAGAGAGATACGGAACTGGAAGTAGACTTTGAGGAAGTGATTAATGATTAATCGTGCGAATCAATAGTCGAAACTCCATTCTAAACTTAATCAGTTTCTATCTGAATAACGTCTGTCGTTACCATCTATCTCTTTCTCCGGTATTGATAAAGCTCCCTCTCGTAGAGTAATGTATGGTGCCTCGGTGCGTAACGTTATTTTAGATGTACATGTAAAACAGTACGACATGTACATGTGGAGCAGTACGACATGTGCATCTCATACAGCTTTACATGTACATGTAAAACAAGACTCTGCACCGGGAAAAGGGGCATTCCTTTCTGAGATAGACAAAGCACAATACCGGGCAAGGGCAGTAATATTGCCAGGGACACTTCCGGTACTCAAAGATACGTCCGGCAAACTTCATTATTTTCAGGTTTGAACTAAATATCCAACGACTGATTCGTACTAATCATTATTTATTCTTATTTTTGCGATCATAAAAACACACGCTTATGATATTGATCATTGACGACGACAGTGCTGTCCGTTCTTCTCTCAGTTTTATGTTAAAACGTGCCGGCTATCAGGTGCAAACAGTTCCCGGACCTCGTGAGGCTATGGAGGTAGTACGCTCTGAAGCTCCTGCCCTTATCCTGATGGATATGAATTTTACGCTTTCCACAACAGGCGAAGAGGGGTTGACTTTGCTCAGACAAGTGAAAATATTCCGTCCTGATGTTCCGGTTATTCTGATGACCGCATGGGGAAGTATTCAATTGGCAGTGCAGGGAATGCAGGCAGGAGCTTTTGATTTTATAACAAAGCCCTGGAATAATGCTGCCTTGTTGCAACGCATTGAAACAGCTTTGGAACTGACTGCTACACCTGCAGAAGTACCACAAGAACAGAGTGATGCTTTGAAACGCGACCATATCATCGGTAAGAGTCAGGAGTTAACAGATGTTTTGAATACTATTGCCCGTATTGCCCGTACCAATGCTTCTGTTCTGATTACCGGAGAAAGTGGAACGGGGAAAGAATTAATAGCCGAAGCTATTCATATAAATAGCCAACGTGCCAAACAGCCATTTATCAAGGTAAATTTGGGTGGAATTTCTCAAAGCTTGTTTGAAAGTGAGATGTTTGGGCATAAGAAAGGCGCATTTACTGATGCCAGTGCTGATCGTATCGGGCGTTTTGAAATGGCAAACAAAGGTACTATATTTTTGGATGAAATAGGAGATCTGGACCCTTCTTGCCAGGTGAAGTTGCTTCGTGTCCTGCAAGACCAGACGTTTGAAGTTTTGGGTGACAGCCGTCCCCGTAAGACTGATATCCGGGTGGTATCTGCCACCAATGCCGATTTGCGTAAGATGGTAAGTGAACATACTTTCCGTGAAGATTTATTCTATCGTATCAATCTTATAACAGTTAAACTTCCGGCTTTGCGTGAAAGGAGGGGAGATATTCCGTTACTTGCCCGTCATTTTGCCGATCGCCAGGCCGAAGTTAATAATTTGCCCCGTACTGAATTTTCTGCTGATGCACTTCAGTTTCTCAGCCGTTTGCCCTTTCCGGGGAACATCCGTGAACTAAAAAATCTGGTGGAACGAACCATACTGGTCAGTGGAAAAGCTATTCTTGATGCTTCGGATTTTGATGCACAATATCTTCGTCAGGATGATCCGAAGGCAACGGGTGCTTCGCTTTCCGGAATGACACTGGATGAAATAGAACGTCAGACTATTTTGCAGACTCTGGAACGTTGTAAAGGGAACCTCAGTCAGGTAGCTACCGCCTTAGGTATTAGCCGGGCTGCCCTCTACCGGAGGTTGGAAAAATATGGAATCAATTATTAGTAATGAGTAATTAGTGATGAGTGGTTAGTGATAAGTGATTAGTGCCATGCGGATTATAGCGCAGCCCACTAACCACTCATCACTCATCACTAATCACTCATCGTTAATCACTAATCACTATTTATCGTGCGTCTAAAAGGATATTTTTTTATACTGGCTTTGTTTCTGGCTGCTCTTGGTGGAGTGATACTCTACTTTGGTGGATGGGTGTATAAGCCTTTGTTATATATTTCGGAAGTTCTGATCGTTTTTCTGTTGGTATATTTGATTTTATTTTATCGCAAGATTATAAAACCGTTGGATACGATTGGTAGTGGTATGGAGCTATTACGCGAACAGGATTTCAGCAGTCGTTTGACTCTTGTTGGGCAGTATGAGGCCGATCGCGTGGTCAATGTTTTCAATAGAATGATGGAGCAGTTGAAGAATGAGCGTCTCCGGCTTCGGGAACAGAATCATTTCCTCGATCTGATGATTAATGCTTCTCCAATGGGAGTGATTATTACTACCCTTGATGATGAAATATCTCAATTAAATCCGATGGCTATTAAAATGCTGGGTGTTCGTCCCGAAGAGGTTCAGGGGAAAAAACTGATTGCTATTGATTCTCCGTTGGCTGCGGAATTGGGGCGTGTTGCTAAGGGAGAGACAGTAACTGTCCGTTTGAATGATTCGAATATTTATAAATGTACGCACTCTTCATTCATCGACCGGGGATTCCAGCATCCTTTCTTCCTGATAGAAAGCCTGACGGATGAAGTGATGAAAGCTGAGAAAAAGGCGTATGAGAAAGTGATTCGTATGATTGCGCATGAAGTGAATAATACAACAGCAGGTATAACTTCTACGTTGGATACCGTAGAACAGGCACTTTCCGAGTCGGAAGGGATGGAAGATATCTGTGAGGTGATGCGTGTATGTACAGACCGTTGTTTCTCTATGAGCCGCTTTATTACCCGTTTTGCAGATGTGGTAAAAATACCTGAACCTCACTTGGTTCCGGTTAATCTCAATGATCTTGTATTCTCCTGTAAACGTTTTATGGAAGGTATGTGTGCCGACCGTAATATTACCATAACACTGGATATTGATGAGGAATTGGGAGAAGTGAAACTTGACGTTGCTTTATTCGAACAGGTACTGGTGAATATCATAAAGAATGCGGCTGAGAGTATTGAGCAGAATGGAGAAATCAAGATACGTACTTATTCCCCGGGCGGGATTGAGGTGGCAGATAATGGTAAAGGTATAACAAAAGAGACTGAAGCTAAACTCTTCAGTCCCTTCTTTTCTACCAAGCCGAACGGGCAGGGAATCGGCCTGATATTTATCCGTGAAGTCCTGATGCGTCACGGATGTTCGTTCTCACTCCGTACGTATGCGGACGGGTGGACGAGATTTAGAATGTTATTTAATTGACAGTTGACAATTGACAATTGACAGTTAGCTGCGCTGTAATACTGTATAGTAACTGTCAATTGTCAACTATCCACTGTCAACTGTCCACTGTCAATTGTCCACTGTCAATTGTCCACTGTCCACTGTCAATTGTCAATTGTCCACTGTCCACTGCTTATAGTATTCATCCAGTATTCTCTTAATACCTTTTCCGATTGTTACATAATCGGTTTCGTTAAGATTGGCAAGAGAAACGCGGACACTCCATTTCGGACCGGCAAACCCGCCGCCATTCAGTAAAACGAGTGAGGTTTCGTTAGCCAGGCGGAATACTATATCCAACGGGTTGTAGGTCTTTTTCAGATAGTCTACAAACTCGTCTCCGTAAAATTTATGTGCCCATACGAGCATATCTATTTCTGAATAATATCCGGCACGTAAAGGATCTTCTACCAATGAGAAACCGGTATTGTCCCACAATGCATTCAGGCGGCGGCGAATGATATTCTGCATTTTTGTTTTATAATAATCACCTTTATCGAGCAGAGAAAAGGCGGAAAACAAACTCATCTGCATCTGTTGCGGCAATGAGAGTCCGGCGGTATGGTTCAATGCTACCTGACGGCTGTCTGCTACCATACGGTCGATAAACTTCATCTTCTCCGGATGAAGATCAAGGCTGGAATAACGTTTATTTAATATCGCTTTCTGCTCTTCCGGGAGGCGGGCTATCATTTTATCATAGATATTATCCTCATGCAGGGCTATGACAGCAAGTCGCCATCCGGTTGCTCCAAAGTATTTTGAGAAGGAGTATACACATAGGGTATTGTGTGGCAACTCCGCCATAAGTGAACGGAAATGAGGGATGAACGTTCCGTATACATCATCGGTGATGATCATTAGATTCGGATTGTCATTCTTTACTATATTGACAATACGTGCAGCTGTCTCCGGACTCAGTGAGTAGCTGGGGGGATTGCTCGGATTGGTAATAAAGAGTGCTTTTATTTTCGGATCTTTCAGTTTGTCAATGTCTTCATCTTTATATTGCCAGGTATGCAATCCGTCTTCCGTCATCTTATCGGCTGAGATTTCGGTGACATTGAATTGGTATCGGCGTAGTTCCGGGATTTCTAAATAAGGTGTGAATACCGGAACCAGGAGGGCAATGTTATCTCCCTGATTCAGCAAAAAGTTCTCTTGCAGAGAGTCAAAAAGGTAACACATACCCGCTGTTCCGCCTTCGGTAGCAAAAAGATCAAAAGTTCCTTTCGGAGGGCGACGGTCACATAATTCCTGTGCCAGGTAATCTTGTACAAGGAGTTCGGTGAAATGTAGGATACGGTCGGGGACAGGGTATTGATCACCGATGACGGCTTCTGCCCATTCGTGAACAAGTGTATCCGGGTCTGCGGCATGCTCCATGAGGAGATAGTTATAACTGTCTTTTAATAATCTGGAGCCCGGTTCTTTGATATTGTCTTTCAGAAAGGCTTCAAAACGTGCGGCAATTCCTTCTTTTTGGGGGATGCCGGCTATTCCTTCGGGAAGAGAGGAAACACGGGTACATTCACTGAGCCCGAATTTTCCTAATAGGAAGAATGCTTCGCGAGGTTCTGTAGCAATCCAGTTCGGGTTACCACGTCCGGCGTTTAGCATTGTGTGGGCCATTCTCTTTACGCTTTCGTCCGCCATGTCGATCAGGCGGTTTTTTAATTCAAAGGGACTGATGCCCTCCATCTTTTTTGCAAAACTTTTGGTTATGGCTGTGCCATTTGATTTCTTTTCCATAATTAAATAATTTAGATAATATGCCAATGAATAATGTGCCAATTAATAATGTGCTAATGTGCTAATATGCCAATGTGCCAATTACCATGCGGGCGATAGCGCAGCCAATTGGCACATTAGCACATTGGCATATTGGCACATTATTAATTAGCACATTATTACATCATTAATACAATAAATACCCCCCAAATAATAAGTAGTGTATTACCTACAGCATAGGTTACAGTATATCCCAGTGCGGGTGTTTCACTTTCAACCGCATCTTGTACAGCTCCCAGTGCTGCAGTGGTAGTTCTTGCTCCGGCGGTACATCCTAATGTTAATGCGGGATGGAATTTAAACAGATATCTTCCCATCAATAATCCACTGATAAGTGGAATAGCCGTAGCCAGTGCACCGACGATAAACAGGCTGGCACCTACTTCTTTGAATCCGGTGACAAAACTTGGTCCGGCAGCGATACCCACAACGGCAATAAACATATTCAGACCTACATTATTCAATACCCATAGAGAGGGCTCGGGTATGCCTCCGAAAGTAGGGTGCTTGCTGCGAAGCCATCCGAAGAATAATCCTGCAATAAGTGCCCCTCCACTGGTAGAGAGACTTATTGGGATACCTCCCAAATGGATGGTTAATGCACCTACTAAACCTCCGACGAGAATGCCCAGACCAACGAATATCATATCCGTTTGATTGGTTGGACGATCTACGTATCCCATTTGTTTGGCAGCAAGTTCTACTTCACGTTTCATTCCGGTGAGTTCGAGCATGTCACCTGCATCTACTACGGTCTGTGCCAGTACGGGGACGTTGATGCCTGCACGTTTGATACTGCGAATACTCACTCCGTGCATACATTTCTGTGCCCGGATGGTACTTATTGTTTCTCCGGCAAATGTTTTTCGTGTGATCATTACCGGTAGTGTCTCGGCTGGAAAGTCGAGTAGTTGCGCGTCTATTACTTCAGGGCCTATCCAGTCTTCTTCACCTATCACGAATTCTCGGCGACCGCTGAGTACTACTTCGTCCTTTTCTTTCAGAATGAGATTTGGAGTAACTTCTTTTATAATACCCTCCTGGCGAACACGTTCTACGAAGAGCCGTTTTCCTTGTTCGTACAAGTAGCTTTCAAGGTCAGTTACACGTTTTCCTTTTCCGAACCATTCATTGGTTATCTGATAGGCGCGGAATGCGACGGGACGCAAAGCAGGAGCGAAGCCCGGTTCGTCAGCTTCCGAACTTCCCATTTTAGATTCCAGTTCTTTACAGTCAGCTTTTACCTTTTCCAATCCGCCAAGAAATTTCGGTCCAAGTGAAGCCAGAATCCAGGCAGAGCCAGCGGTACCGAAAATGTAAGTTACGGCATAGGCTACAGGAATAGCATTAATGAAAGTTGCTTTTTGTGCATCGCTGATGCTCAGCCCGTTGATAGTATCTTCAGCTACACCGATAACAGCAGAGATAGTTTGTGAACCGGCGAGTAATCCGGCAGCTTCACCTACGTGATAACCCATTATTTTGGCGAGTGCCCAGGCAGATACAAGGCTGACAATACACATTAATACGGCAAATCCCACTTGCGGTAGACCGTCTTTCTTCAATCCGCGAAAAAATTGTGGTCCTACTTTATAGCCTACAGCAAAAAGAAAGAGCAGAAAGAACACAGCTTTCATCGGACCGTCTACCGTGATGTTCAATTGTCCAACCAGCACACCCACCAGCAGTACACTTGTCACTGTTCCAAGGGAGAATTTGCCTATTTTTAGCCGACCTATCCAGAAGCCCGCGAAAAGTGTCAGGAAGATAGCTAGTTCGGGGTGCTCTCTTAGTTGATTTATAATCCATTCCATAATTAAGTTGTTTAGGTTTATATCTCTATTTTGTTCGTTTATTGTTTAATACAACAGCATTCAATGGAAAGTGTTTTGTTAAAAACCTATTTTGGCATGTTAAACTTTCTGTCATCATTTTCAATTTAACAAGAGTATATGTTGTTGTATCATCTGAAATTATTTCTCTTTCGCTTGTTGTAAATGTAATTATTTTGGATTAGCAGTCCTTACTTGGTAATAAGAAAATACGATATATTTTTTTATAAAAAAAGTAACAAATTTGACGTTTTCTAATCTGTTAATTGTCAGCGTGTTACAGATGAGTGTTTTTGCTCGTATACTCTATTAAAACCAAATGTTTCCGCAGAATATTGCTTTAATAAATGTTAACTACGAAAGATATGTCCTTTCTTCACTATGTTTTCTTTTT